>NZ_JBZFUL010000011.1:0-62625 GCF_058314515.1 Streptococcus sp. ELY_137 | reverse complement strand
ATCAAACTCTCATTAAAGTTAATCTAACTCAGTCATTTCTGACTTATTTTCGTATTTTTGACAGGTTAATTCCTTAACCCGCACGCTTGGTTTCTTGTCTATTCAGTTCTCAAAGGTCTTTCCTGTCGTTAAAAGCAACTCTTATAGTCTACTACCTTTTTAATCACTTGTCAACACTTTTGTCATCTTTTTGTGATGTTTCTTGCATTGCTTTCATCAGCTTTATTAGTGTATCAAAGCAAAGATGCCTTGTCAATAGATTAAAATTATTTTCTGTATTTTTATTCATGAACCGTACTACAAAAATAGCTTACTCATTATCACTAGATTACTCACATAAATTTTCTATATATAACAAAGCAGCAGTCAATAAAAAAGCAGGCTTAAGACCTACTTTCAACAAGAACTATTTAATGACAATATTGACCAGCTTGTTTGGGACAGCTATGATTTTGATTACTTCTTTCCCTTCAATTTCTTGTTTAATTTTATCATTAGCTAGAGCAAGAGCCTCCAGTTCTTTATTAGAAAGATCTTTAGCTACCATAGCCCTAGCTCGAACTTTACCCTTGACTTGTAAAACAATCTCAACTTCATCCTCAATAAGTTTACTATTATCCCACCTTGGCCATGCAGTGTATGCAATAGTCTCGCCTGAAGACGTTAAAACTTGCCAGAGTTCTTCGGACAGGTGCGGAGCAAATGGTGCTAGTAATTGGATGAACCCTTTAGCATAATCAGCAAACAGCTGTTTTTCCTTATTAGCTGCATTTGTAAACACCATAAGCTGCGCGATAGCTGTATTAAACTTCATGGCTTCAATTTGCTCTGTTACTACCTTAACAGTTTCATGATATACCCTATCTAGAGATCCATTATTGTCAGTTATAATTTCTTTTGTAGTAAATAATCGGTAGACACGATCGAGAAACTTGCGACTACCTTCAAGTCCTTCTTCTGACCAGGCAATCGAAGCATCCAATGGTCCCATAAACATTTCATAAACACGAAGAGTATCAGCTCCATACTGCTCGACTACATCATCAGGATTTACTACATTTTTGAGTGATTTAGACATTTTAGCCGGAGCTTGTTCCAATTCCTCACCAGTCTCAATGCTAAAGAATGAGCCATCACGTTTTTCAACTCTATCAGTAGCTACCAGAGCACCTCGACTGTCACGATAACTGGTTCCCAAAATCATTCCTTGATTAAAAAGTTTTTGGAAAGGTTCGTTTGTTGGAACGACACCAATATCATAAAGAAATTTATGCCAGAAACGAGCGTATAACAAGTGAAGAACTGCATGCTCAGCACCACCAATATAAATATCAACCGGTAGCCATGCTTTAAGTAAATCTTCGTCAGCTAATTTTTTATTGTTATGGGGATCAATGTAGCGTAAATAATACCAGCTAGACCCTGCCCATTGGGGCATAGTGTTCGTTTCACGACGCCCTTTTACACCATCTTCCCGCCTCACTTCCAACCAGTCTGTTAGGTTGGCCAGTGGCGATTCCCCTGTTCCCGACGGCTTAATATCACTCGTTTTAGGAAGGACAAGGGGTAATTCATTTTCAGGAACAGCTGTTGATGTTCCGTCTTCCCAATGAATGATTGGAATAGGCTCACCCCAATATCTTTGACGGCTGAAAAGCCAGTCACGAAGACGATAATTAATTTGCTTCTGACCAAGGTCATTTTCTTCTAGGAAGTCAATGATTCGATCAATAGCATCCTCTTTATTCAACCCGTTAAGAAACTCAGAATTAATATGGAGTCCATCTTCAGTCCAAGCCTCTTTATCCACATCACCGCCCTCTAGGACCGGGATAATATCTAATCCAAATTCTTTGGCAAACTCCCAGTCTCGGGTATCATGGGCTGGCACCGCCATAATAGCACCAGTACCATAACTTGCCAAAACATAGTCAGAAATCCAAATAGGAATTTCTCGACCATTAACAGGATTAATGGCGTAAGCGCCAGTCCAGACACCAGTTTTTTCCTTGTTGAGGTCAGTTCGAGCCAAATCAGATTTTAAACTAGCTTGATGCTTATAATCTATGACTGCCTGCGCTTGCTCTGCGCTCGTAATCACGTCAACTAAATCATGTTCTGGTGCCATCACAGCATATGTAGCACCAAAAAGCGTATCAGGACGAGTGGTAAAAACTGTAAATTGTTTGTCTGTCCCAGCCACCTTGAAATCCACATGGGCTCCGATAGATTTACCAATCCAGTTGCGCTGCATATCCTTGATTGATTCAGGCCAATCAAGATCATCCAAATCATTTAACAATCGCTCAGCATAGGCTGTAATTTTTAGCATCCACTGACGCATTGGTTTACGAACAACGGGATAGCCACCTCGTTCAGAAGTCCCATCAGGCAGCACCTCTTCATTAGCAATTGCCGTTCCTAATTCCTCGACCCAGTTTACAGGAACCTCTGCCTCATAGGCCAGCCCTTTTTCAAAAAGCTTTGTAAAAATCCATTGAGTCCACTTATAGTAATCAGGATCAGTCGTATTAATTTCGCGATCCCAATCGTAAGAAAAACCTAAACTATTAATCTGACGTTTAAAATTAGCAATATTCTGAGCCGTAAAATCAGCCGGATCATTTCCCGTATCCATAGCGTATTGCTCAGCAGGTAAACCAAAGGCATCCCAACCCATTGGATGCAGAACATTGTAACCTTGAGCGCGCTTGTAACGGCTGAGAATATCTGTTGCTGTATATCCTTCAGGATGTCCCACATGCAGACCAGCTCCTGATGGGTAAGGGAACATATCTAAAGCATAAAAATTAGGCTTTGACGCATCAGTTCCTGTCCTAAAAGTATGATGGTCAGCCCAATATTTCTGCCACTTTGCTTCAATTTCTTTGTGATTATAGAAAGTCATAAAATGTTTCTCCGTATTATATAGTCCCATTTATTATAACATTTTCAGCATATTTTTAAAGCAGACATCTTCCAAGCATTTATAAGGCATAAAGAACTAAAAAAGAGGGCAGTGCCCCCCTTTTAATATGACTGTGCATAAATTAGTTATAAATCTTAAAGGCATCGTCATCATTCTGACCAACAAATGGCATTGCTTTACGAAGCTCTGCACCAACCTTTTCAATTTCAAGGTTAGCCGCTTCTTCGCGGAATGCTTTCAAGCGTGGGAAACCAGCATCGTGATCTTCAACAAATTCACGCGCAAATTTACCCGATTGGATGTCTGCAAGAGCTGCTCTCATATTCTCTTTGACTTCTGGACCAATGACACGAGGACCTGTTACGAAGTCACCGAACTCAGCAGTATTTGAGCATGATTGGCGCATTTTCTTGAATCCGCCTTCATAAATAAGGTCAACGATCAACTTCATTTCGTGAAGAACTTCAAAGTAAGCCAATTCTGGTGCATAGCCTGCTTCCGTCAATACTTCAAAACCTGCTTCGATAAGGTGAGTCAAGCCCCCCATAAGAACTGCTTGTTCTCCAAAGAGGTCTTCTTCAGTTTCCTCCTTAAATGTAGTCGTCAAAAGACCAACGCGGGCTGAACCAATCCCTTTAGCCCAAGACATTGCAATATCTTTCGCATTCCCTGTTGGATTTTGGTATACAGCATAGAGAGCTGGAACACCAAATCCTTCTGTATAAGTACGACGTACTAGGTGACCAGGACCCTTAGGTGCAACCATGAAGACATCAACATCTTCTGGAGCTTTAATGTACTCAAAATGAATATTAAAACCATGTGCAAACCCGAGAGCCTTACCTGCAGTTAAATTGGGGGCAATCTCATTTTTATAGATATCTTTTTGGATTTCGTCCGGCGCCAACACCATGATAACATTCGCCAGTTTAGTAGCCTCCGCTACTTCATAGGCATCAAAGCCGTCCTCTTTAGCTTTATCAAAAGATTTCCCTGCGCGAACACCGATAATGACATCGTAACCAGAATCACGAAGGTTTTGAGCATGAGCATGACCCTGTGAACCATAGCCAACGACTGCAATCTTTTTACCTTTAAGTGCATCAACTTTTACATCGTTTTCATATTCCATTGTAACTGCCATAATAAAATCTCTCTTTTCTAAAATTATTTTTCCGCCTTTAACAGGCATAGACAAACATTAACAAACGACATTTTTAGGACAAATCTCGTGAAAAACCTGTTGCTCCCGTGCGAGCAATTTTTTGAATACCGTAAGGTTGAACTACTCGTAAGAGGGCATCAACCTTATTAGCATCTCCCGTCATCTGGATTGTGATAGATTTCAATCCGACATCGATAACGCCAGCTCGAAAAGGTTGGATAACCGCTAGGATCTCTGCTCTTTTATGTGCCGGAGCAGACACTTTAACCAAAATGACCTCGCGTTCTAGGTGAGGGATATCCGTAATATCTCGAACCCGGACAACATCAATCAATCGATTGAGTTGCTTAATAATCTGCTCAGCCTCTTCCAAACTGTCTACTTCGATAATGATAGTAATACGAGAAATCCCTTCTTCCTCTGTATGACCAACCGATATCGATTCGATGTTAACCTGTCGACGCAAAAGGACTCCGGTAAAACGGTTGAGGACTCCCGTTGAGTTGTAGAGTTTAGCTGCTAACATTCTACGCATTGAAAGTCACCCCCAACATTTCAGCATTCGATTTTCCAGATGGAACCATTGGATAAACGTGCTCACGATTAGAAATATCAACCTCAATCAACATAGGTTTATTTTCGGTAATAACCTGCAGTTCCTCCTCCAAAGTGTTCGGGTTAGAAAAATGGTAATGCGCAATACCATAAGACTCAGCCAAAAGTTGAAAATTAGGCTCATCATCAAAGGTAGACTGACTCCGTCGCTCCTCATAGAAGGATTCCTGCCACTGGCGAACCATTCCAAGAGAATGGTTGTTAATCAAAACTACCTTAATCGGCAGGCCATATCCATTCAAAATAGCCAACTCTTGATTTGTCATTTGGAAGCCGCCATCGCCGACAAAGAGAACAACCTCCTTATCAGGATTAGCTAACTTTGCGCCCACTGCAGCTGGTATACCGAATCCCATCGTTCCCAAGCCACCCGATGTGATAAGCTGACGCTCATTCTTGTAAGGGTAAAACTGAGCAGCCCACATTTGATGCTGCCCAACATCTGTCACTACGATAGCTTCTCCTTGTGTTAATTTACCGATAGTTTCAATAGCATGCTGGGGCTTAATAATATCACTATCAAACTTGTAACTAAATGGAGCCTTAGCTTTATTAGCCAATACTTCCTCAGTCCAACTGTCATGATGCGTCCGAACCGTCTCTTCATCCAAAAGAAGTTTCAAAGCTTCTTTAGCGTCACCAACAATAGGAATATCAGTCTGGACAACCTTGCCGATCTCAGCCGGATCAATATCTACATGGGCTACAACTGCATCTTTAGCAAAGGTCTTGGGATTACCTGTTAGGCGATCCGCAAAGCGCGATCCAAAGTTGATCATAAAATCACAATGCGTCATCGCCATATTCGAAGCATAGGAGCCGTGCATCCCTCCCATCCCCAATGCTAGACGATGGCCAATCGGAATCGTTCCCAAACTCAGAAGCGTGGAAACAACTGGGATATTATAACGTTCTGCAAAAGCTACTAATTCTTTAGAAGCACCAGCATAATTAACGCCACCGCCAGCAATGATTAAAGGTTTTTTAGCTTTTTTCAGCTGGGCCAATAGTTTTCTAATTTGAAGGGCATTTGGCAAAATCGTCGGTTGATAGCTAGGTAAGTTCACTTCAGAATCATTGTAGCTAGTCACCTTGGTCTCAGAGACATTTTTAGGAAGATCAATCAATACTGGACCAGGTCGTCCTGTTGTTGCAATATGAACGGCTTCCTTTACAATACGCGGTATCTCTGCTACATCTCGAATTTGATAATTATATTTTGTAATTGGCATTGTAATACCAACGATATCTGCTTCCTGAAAAGCATCTTTACCAATACCAGCCATGGCTACCTGCCCAGTAAAAACCAGCATAGGTACACTATCGCTCATACCATCAGCGATACCAGTGATAGCATTAGTAGCACCAGGTCCACTAGTTACTACAGCCACACCAACTTTCCCAGTTGACTTAGCAAATCCTTCTGCCTCGTGAAGGGCGCCTTGCTCATGGCGAGCAAGGATATGATTAATATCATCGTGCTGATAAATTGCATCATATAAAGGAAGAACCGCTCCTCCAGGATAACCGAAAATAGTATCAATTCCCAGCTCCACTAGAGTATCTAACAGTAAATCAGACCCTGTCTTAGCCTGTTCTAACGAAACTTGATTCATACTACCTCCTTTTTCAGAGTTTTATAGAAAATTCTAACAATTCAAAATTCTTGATTTCTATGATAACATTTTCTAAGAATATTGCAAGTCCAATACACTAAGAAAATCGTTTTCTTTTATAAATAAAAATCCCCTACTTCTTTCCAATAAAAGCGGGAGGGGATTTATTTTAGCAAGAATTAAAAGGATATTAATCAAAGAGAAAACTCTTAGAAACACTATTCAACACTCATAATATAAGGATAAACAGGCTGATTTCCCTCATGGAGCTCCACTTCAATATCCTCGTTCTGAGCTTCTAAAATCTCAGCCAGTTTTTCAGCTAATTCTTGATTGCCATCTTCACCGATGTAAATCGTCACAATTTCACTATCCTCGTTAATCATTTTGTCCACAGTAGCAAGCAAGGCTGCTTCCATATCTGGATTAGATACAAGGATTTCACCGTCAACCATGCCAAGTATATCGTCTTTATGAATCTCTAGACCGTCAATGGTCGTATCTCTAACCGCCAAGGTTACACTACCGCTAACGACCTCTGACAAGCTGGCTGACATGGCTGCTACATTATCCTCTAAATTATTTTCAGGATTGAAAGCCAGTAGACTAGTTAAACCTTGAGGCACCGTTCGACTTTCAACAACAGCAGCCGGAACATCCACAACCTCTGCAGCAGATTGAGCAGCCATAAAGATATTCTTATTGTTAGGAAGAATAAGAATGTTTTCAGCATTAACAGATTCAATCGCCTTAACGATATCCTCCGTCGACGGATTCATCGTTTGACCGCCTGAAATAACATAATCCACACCTTGAGATTTAAAAATTTCAGCCAAACCATCACCAGCCGCAACCGCGATCAAGCCATACCCTTTCTTTTCAGTCTGTACAGGGGCTTCAAGTGCTTCTTCCTTTTTCAGCTGCGCTTCATGCTGTCCGCGCATATTATCTACTTTTACCTTGACAAGTGCTCCGTATTTTAAACCTTCCTGCATAACAAGGCCAGGATCCTCTGTATGGACATGAACCTTAACAATTTCATCATCATTAACAACTAAGAGGGAGTCCCCAAGCTCGTTTAGATAATTACGGAAGCTCTCATAATCAAAATCTTTAACGTAAGTTGGCCCCTGACGCAGCGCCACCATAATCTCCGTACAATAACCGTACTGAATATCCTCCGTAGCCACATGTCCAGCTACAGATTTATGATGTTCAGCATTAATCATTTCAGTCATATTAGCAGGAGTTGCTTGAAACTCTTCAGAAGCCATGTATTCCCCAGTCAAGGCTGACAAGAAACCTTCATAGATAAAAACCAGCCCTTGCCCCCCTGAATCCACTACTCCCACTTCTTTAAGGACTGGTAGCATCTCAGGTGTTTTAGCTAAAGCCGCCTTAGCACCATCAAGGGCAGCCCGCATGACCTCAGTAGCATCATTAGTGGTCTCAGACTTCCTCATAGCAGAGATGGCAGCCCCTCTTGATACCGTCAGGATAGTTCCTTCTACAGGCTTCATAACAGCTTTATAAGCGACCTCTACACCTGCCTGAAGGGCGTTAGCCAAGGCTTTACCATCTAACTCTTCTAAATCTTTAATGGCTTGGCCAAATCCACGGAACAATTGTGATGTGATAACGCCAGAGTTCCCACGCGCTCCCATTAAAAGCCCCTTGGATAAAATCTGCCCTACTCCACCGACTGTAGAAGCCGGTTGATCAGCAACGGCTTTAGCACCATTTTCGATAGTCATCCCCATATTGGTACCAGTATCTCCATCAGGGACAGGAAAGACATTCAATGAATTTACATACTCTGCTTGATTTCCAAGACGAGTAGCCGCAGCCTGCACCATTTCTTGAAATAAGCTTGTCGTAATATTTGACACTAATCTTCTCCTACAACTTTAATATTTTGAATATAAACATTAACTACATTAGCATGAATACCCAATTGATTCTCAAGATTAAACTTCACACGTTCCTGAATATTTTTTGAGACCTCGCTAATCTTGACACCGTAGCTCATGACAGTATAAACATCAACCGTAATACCATCCTCCAACGATTTAACAACAACACCCTTTGAATAATTCTCCTTGCGCAAAAGAGCTTGGAAATTATCCTTGATGGCACTTTTACTTGCCATACCAACAACACCAAAAATTTCTGTTGCTGAACCACCGACAACGGTTGCAATGACGTCATCAGATAACTCAATTTGACCATCTTTTGTATTGATCTTTACAGTCATACTGCTACCTCTCAAGTTTTTATCACTTTATTCTATCATAATCTAAGACTAAAGTACAAAGAATACAGTCTTATCCCTCGATAGCGACACTTACAAACTAATACTCTCCCACCTAGTTACACCATGTTCGGAAATAAAAAAAGAGCCTCTAGGCTCGATTTATTAAACGCGTTCTACTTTCCCTGATTTAAGGGCGCGGGCTGAAGCCCAAACTTTTTTAGGCTTACCATCAACCAAAATGGTTACTTTTTGTAAATTTGGTTTCACAACACGTTTAGTTTTATTCATTGCGTGTGAACGGTTGTTTGCAGATTTTGTCTTACGTCCTGTAAAATAACATACTTTTGCCATCTTACTCTTTCCTCCCACATTATTTTTTACGGATGTGCTAGCACCACATACCATACTAGTCTACCAGAATTAGCCTGACTTGACAAGCTATTTCATACATATTTTGAATTTCAAGAAAGACTAGCCTCCAACAACAGTAAGAAGCGATCTCAAAAAAACAACCCCGCACTTTCGTGCAGGGGCATATTATCACTAAATTTTATAGCTTAAGCTTTGTTTTCGGAACCGAAAACATCAATACGTTCTTCAACTGCGGCTGTAATAGCTTCAAAGCCAGGTTTCAAGAACTTACGTGGGTCGAAGAGTTTCTTCTTATCATATTCAGCTTCGTTAGCATCGTACTCACGTACAAATTGACGAGTTGCATTTGCAAATGCAATTTGACACTCAGTATTAACGTTAACTTTAGCAACACCAAGTTTGATAGCTGCTTGAATTTGATCATCAGGGATGCCTGATCCACCGTGCAATACGATTGGGAAATTAGGCACAGCTGCAGTCAATTTTTCAAGGTGATCAAGATGGAGGCCCTTCCAATTTTCTGGATATGGTCCGTGAATGTTACCAATACCAGCTGCCAAGAAGTCTACACCAGTGGCAACCATTGCCTTAGCATCATCGATTGGCGCTAACTCACCATCACCAACGATACCATCTTCTTCACCACCGATGGTTCCAACTTCTGCTTCTACTGATACACCCTTAGCATGCGCTTTTTCAACAACAATTTTAGCTTTTTCAAGATTTTCTTCGATTGGAAGATGTGAACCATCGAACATAACAGAAGTGTAGCCAACTTCAATACACTCCAAAGCATCATCGAAATGACCATGGTCAAGATGGATAGCAACTGGTACAGTAATACCCATTGACTCTACAAGATTTTCAATGAGAGTCTTGCAAAGTTTATAACCACCCATGTACTTAGCAGCACCCATAGAAGTTTGGATCAATACTGGCGCTTGCTTAGCTTCTGCAGCTCGCAAGATTGCTTGTGTCCATTCAAGGTTGTTTGTGTTAAATCCACCAACTGCATAACCATTGTCACGAGCTGCTTGGACAAATTTTTCTGCTGAAACGATTGCCATTATAAAGGCCTCCTATTTATTTTTCGGGCTGAACCCGTTTACATGTTCATTCTAGCACAAATCACATTAAAAAACTAGTCTCAACAAAAGATTAAAGCGTTTTCCAAGGCAAAGATACCGATGCCGCTCATCACTTTTTAAATCAAAAAATGTACATTGAGATAAGTTACAATAAAACTTTTTTACCTTTGCAATGTATTATTAAACATCAGCGCTTTACCAACCCAATAGTCTAACGCTCCTAGCCCTCTCTCATCCAAATCCAGATAGCCCTTGCGTGGTTTTCCTCTCTTCATAGTGTGGAGGCACCTGTTCTCTTTAGCAAATCGTCATGACTCTCTTTACCGGAACCATCAGACATACGCCCTTTCGACCGCTAATCGTGAGGCAAAGATGTCCCCTGACCATAAAAGCTAAGACACCAAACATCTTTTTCTCAACCACCTCATCTTCAAATAATTCCGGCCCAAGCTGCTGCTCCAGCTCTTTGCGAACAGTATCGCAAGTTGTCTATCGTACACCATACCTTCTCCTTAACGAATCTAACTCAATCTTTACGGGCTTACCAACAATTCCCAGCCAATACCATAACGATCTATCACACGACCATAATAAGGACTGAAAAAATTAGGGGCAAAGGGCACAATGATGTTACCTCCTTGACTGAGTTGCACCATCGTCTGATCAGCTTCCGCTTTATCTGCCATATAGACAGAGATAAACTGCCGTGGAATTTGGTTGGGGTCTGCAACTTCTGTCCCGTATTGGGCAAAGTAGCCGCGATCCTCACCCCAAAGTTGGATATTTCCCAATTGGAGGAACATCCAAGCGACTTTCTCTCCTGCTTCACTTGAAAAATCAGCACTATTAGATAAGTCCTTGACTCTAAAGATTTGCCCAATTGGGCTATTAAATACTCGGCTATAAAGTTGAAAAGCCTCCTCAGCTTGGTCCCTAAATCCCAAAAATACATTTACCTTAGTCATGATGTTGCCTCCTATGCTTCTATATGAGTTATTTTAATTGATAAAGTTTCTATCTAAGTGAACCTAATCTTAGAATCCTTTATCATTTCTTATAGACTGAGTATAGCAAACATGACCTTATAAAACTTATCCTATTTTGACTTTTTTAAAAGGCTGTCCATAACTAACTTCGGTAGATTGACCGTAATTAAAGGGTGATGGGGTTGAGGCTCTTCCATCAAAAGATTAACAGTATAACTAGAATCTTCATCAAAGATTAAGGGGCTATCATGCCTACTACGATAATTATCCAGCATGATAAAAGTAGAAGAAAAATTGGTATTTGTAGCAAGATCACAAGCAAGTAGATAATAGCTCCCTGCTGGTACCCTATCCAGACAAAGACCTTTTGTTGCTGTTGTTGCCAGCCCTACAATAGGTACTTGATTGGGCAGAGGGTCAGGAAAGAGGCCGACAAAAACTATTTCTGGCACATAATCTTTTGGATAGATGAGATTAATCTTAACCTGATTATTTGTCCTTATATCTTTAAAATGGCGATAGTGAAGATTCTCTTTGGTTTCTATAAAATCTTTTAAAAGCCTATAGGCCAAACTAGCCGAAGACTTTTAAGCCTTAGCTCGGCTCCCTGTTTGCTTGCGAAATATTTTTGAAAAATTACTGCTATAGTCGTAACCAACCTGACCAGCAATATGTGTGACATTGCCTTCTTCAGCCAGCAACTTTCGCATACTAACTTGAATTCGCATGGATTCCAAGTACTTTCGATAGGTTACACCTGTCAACTTTTTAAATTGCCGAGAAAAGTAGGACGGCACATAATGAAAATGCTGGGCGACTTTCTCCAAGGAAATGTCATCCGCCAAATGTTCTGCCATGTAAGCTGTAATCGCCTCGATATCCACTTTCTTCCTCCTTTCAATCTCCTCATATAAAACAAAAAAGCAGACCTTACGCCTGCTTATCTTTCAATGCGGAAAGAGGGACTTGAACCCTCACGACCTAAAGCGGTCACAGGATCCTTAGTCCTGCGCGTCTGCCAATTCCGCCATTTCCGCTGTTCTTACAACAGAGTTTATTATATCAAGGGAGATTTTTCTTGTCAATAACATTTTTTAATTTTTTCAGAGGCCTTCAAAATAGATTTTTAAAAATGAGAAGAAAACCCTAGCCCGAAGGCTAGAGTCGTTTTCGAATAATTTCTTTTATTTAGCATTTTCAACTGCAGCTGTTACAAAAGCTGTGTAAAGTTCTTCAGCACGATTAGGACGACTTTGCAACTCTGGATGGTATTGAGCTGCGACAAAAAATTTTTTATCTGACAGCTCAACAACCTCCATCAAGCGATTGTCAGGTGATACGCCTGAAAAAACAAAACCGGCTGCTTCAAAATCCTCGCGGAATTTAGTATTGAACTCATAGCGGTGACGATGACGGCGTTGAATAACCTCTTGGTTGCTATAGGCTGCAGCAGCCTTTGAGCCAGACTTAAGTTTACATGGATACAAACCCAGACGAAGAGTCCCCCCCATGTCTTCAACATCGATTTGATCGCGCATGATATCGATGACAGGATAAGCCGTATCTGGATCTAGCTCTAAGGAATTAGCTCCTTGCATATTAAGAACATGGCGAGCAAATTCTACACAAGTCAGCTGCATACCCAAACAGATACCAAGCATCGGAACATCATTCTCACGCGCATAGCGAATAGCCTGAATTTTACCTTCAGTCCCGCGTTGACCAAAACCACCAGGAACAATGATTCCATCAGCATAACCAAGGAGTTCAGCAACATTTTCAGCTGTAACATCGTTAGCATTGATCCATTGAAGGTCAATGGCAGAGTCGTTGACATAGCCTGAATGCTTAAGCGCCTCGACAACTGAAAGATAGGCATCTGGCAGCTCAACATATTTACCAACCAAGGCGATTTTAGTGGTCTTTTTGAGGTTAAGGACCTTATCAACCATGGCTGACCATTCGGTCATATCCGCTTCAGGTACATCTAATTTCAAATGGTCACAGACAATCTGATCCATACCCTGTGCTTGCATATTAAGGGGAACTTGATAGATATGATCAACATCAAGGGACTCGATAACAGCCTCTGGCGCCACATCACAAAACTGCGCTAACTTATTTTTAATCGCCTGCCCTGCCGGTTGCTCTGTACGGATAACCAACATATTAGGCTGAATCCCTAGCCCGCGCAATTCTTTGACTGAATGCTGAGTGGGCTTGGTCTTCATTTCACCAGCAGCTTTAAGATAAGGAAGCAATGTTGTATGAATGTACATAACATTATCAGAGCCCACATCTGCTTTCATTTGGCGAAGAGCCTCTAAAAATGGCAGACTCTCAATATCTCCGACTGTTCCGCCAACTTCAGTGATAATAACATCAGAGTCAGTTGTTGTAGCGGCACGCTTAATTTTCTCCTTGAGGGCATCCGTAATATGGGGAATAACCTGAACAGTGGCACCAAGATACTCACCCTTACGCTCTTTTCTCAAAACCTCGCTGTAAATTTTTCCTGTTGTAACGTTTGAATACTTATTAAGGTTGATATCAATAAAGCGTTCATAGTGACCAAGGTCAAGATCTGTTTCAGCTCCATCATCTGTCACATAGACTTCACCATGCTGATAAGGGCTCATTGTCCCTGGGTCAATATTAATATAAGGATCAAATTTTTGAATTGTAACTTTTAGTCCACGATTTTTAAGCAGCCGTCCAAGACTAGCCGCTACAATTCCCTTACCAATCGAAGAAACAACACCACCTGTAACAAAAATGTACTTTGTCATACACACTCCTTATTATCTCAAACGGCACAGCTAGACACACAGCCAGCCTTATTTTATAGTACACAAGGCTTTTACTTTTAAAAATAAAAATAGCCCCCTATTTGCCTAGGGAGCATTCCGACCTCTAAAAGAGGTGCCCGATAATTAGTATAGATTATCCAGAGGCTTTTGTCAATCAGAAAATCAAGCTTCCTCGTCGTCCTCATCATCTTCTTCGTCATCAGATTCATTTAAGTCTACAGTATCCTCGTCTACGTCTTCATCGGGGATAATTTCGTTAATTTCTGAATCATAAGACTCAACTTCTGATTTTTCATCATCAGGATTTTCTTCATCGTACTCAACATCCGTTGGCGTAAAATCATCCTCGTCTTCTGGATCATCATCATTATAATCAATGGCATCTTCATCCCCATCCATGAAGGCATTAACACGCTTTTTCTTACGTTTAGGAACGTCTTCACCATTTTCTTCCAGTGTAATCACTTCTTCATCAATTTCATCAATGGCATACCATGACCGAAGTCCCCATTTATTTTCACCTAGAGGAATAAAGCTGCCATCAGTATTCAAATCTGAATAGAAAAATGGCAGAGCATAGCGAATATCAGCATCAGATGTTCCTAAGTAGTTTTGAATCTCATTGACTAAATCGCTGAAGTACATTTCATTATCGCGACCACGTGTCTCTAAAATAGCACGGGCAACTTCAATCATTGACAGTTCGCTCTTTTCTTGTCCAGCAAATACTTCTAATTCCAAGGCTGTTCTCCTTATTTTGTCATTAACTTATATTTTACGATATTTTTAGTAGTAAGTCAAAAATGATTTTCCTTATACATCCAAAAACAAACTAGTTTAACTGGTTGATTTTTTAACAAAGGCCAAGATATCCCGCATATCTTCGGCTATATAATCAGCCAGCGACTGATCAATACCGAGGCGATCTTCTCGATAAGCAAGGACCGTCAGATCTGCACCTTTAGCCGCTGCTATCCCTGAAGGCGAATCTTCAATAGCCAGTACTTCCCCACTTGAAATAGCCAAACGTTCAAGAACCGCCAGATAGATTTCTGGATTTGGTTTACTCTTTTCAAAATCCTCGCCGCTGACAATAGCATCAAAATACCCCTTAATACCACAAGTTGTTAAAACAGTTTTTATATAATCTCTCTTTGTTGACGAGGCAAGAGCTAAGGCGATCCCCTCTGCCCTAGCATACTCTAAAACAGCCAAAACATCTTTGCGAAACAGAGACAAACAATTTTCTTTGCGATATTTTATCCTTTCAATCTCATCTAGTCCAGCTGCAATTTCACTCAGGGAAAGCGACGTCTGACTGAGACGCTTTATTCTTTCTAAGAGGTCTTGTCCAGAGCGTCCAACCAGCTCCGAGAAATCCTTAAAAGTCAGTTGTGAGGGATTATATGCAATCTGTTTAATATAATTCTGTTGCAGTTGAAAATCTAAATATTCTGTATCAACAATGACACCATCCATATCAAAAATAATCAGCTTTATCATAATAACCTCTTCACGATGCCCTGAATCCTGCTTTCTATCAACTTGCTCAGCGTTATTCTAATCTTATGGGCAGCCGAATTTAAACAGCTAAAAAACGAGAGACTTGGAGTTCTCCCCAAGTCTCATCAACAAAGTCAAGATAAAAACTACTTGACACTCGCAGAACTAGTAATAGTTTCAATAGCTTTCTTCATAGTGATATCATGTTTCAGCATGTCAGATGAAAGCAGTGAACGAACCTGTTCAGCATCCATATTATATTCCACAGCAAGATCTGTAATCTCTTTTTCAATTTCTTCGTCTGTTGCATCAAATCCTTCAGCAGCTGCAATCGCTTCGATAACAAGATTTGTACGCACACGTTTATCAGCATCTGCTTCATATTGTTTGTGAAGATCGGCCTCAGTCGTACCTGTCAGTTGATAATACATATCAGGTGAAATTCCTTGTTGTTGCATATTGCTCAGGAATTCATTCATCGCACGGTGCACTTCATCATGTACCATTTCCTCTGGTAGTTCCGGAATTTCTGCATTTTCAACAGCCAATTCAAGCGCAGCGCCTTCAACAGCATCGTCATAAGCAATTTCTTTAGCGGCTTCTAACTCTTTGCGGTATTTAGCTTTCAACTCATCAAGTGTTTCCACTTCTTCGTCGATATCCTTAGCTAACTCATCATCAAGTTCTGGGACTTCTTTAGATTTAACTTCATGCACTGTTGTTGCAAAAACTGCGTCTTTACCAGCAAGATCATCAGCTTGATAATCCTCAGGGAAGGTTACATTGACTTCTACTTCATCACCAGCTTTAGAGCCAACCAACTGTTCTTCAAAGCCTGGAATAAATTGACCTGAGCCAAGCTCAAGAGAGAAATTATCTCCCTTGCCACCATCAAACTCCACGCCATCAACGGTACCGACAAAATCAATAACAACGGTATCTCCATTTTCAGCAGCAGCATCCTTAATAGTCAACTCAGCTAAATTGTTACGTTCACGCTCGATTTTGTCGTTAACTTCTTGCTCCGACACTTCCTTCGTTTCCTCAACAGAAACTTCAAGATTCCTATAGTCACCCAACTTAACTTCTGGTTTAGTTACAACTTCAGCTTTGATAACCCAATCCTGCCCCTTTTCCATTGAATCAACATCAATTTTAGGTTGAGCCACGACATCAAGCCCACTTTCAGATACAGCTGCATCGTAAGCTGTAGGTAAAATGCTATTCAAGGCATCTTCATAAAGCGCTTCCTCGCCAAAGCGTTGATTAAAGACAGCACGCGGCATATGCCCTTTACGGAACCCAGGAACATTTAAATCTTTTTTTACTTTATTGAAGGCTGTGTCAAGAGCTGGTTTAATTTGTTCTTGACTGATTGTAAATGTAAGCACACCGCGGTTAGCAGCCGTGTTTTCAAATGATACAGACATCTTTATCTCCTTAAAAAATCGTAATACACCTTAGTCTATCATAATTTAGGGGGTTTTAAAAGTTTTTTTATGCGAAATTCCCCGCTTATCAACTAAAAACTGCTACTTCCGCAAAAATTTGTTAGACTAATAGGCAGAAAGGATTTCTCTATGAATATCTTAAACAAATACTGGGAATCACTCCATTTGGAAGATATGGCAGTCACACTGCTGTCCAAAGTTATATCACTCGCTTTGCTGATTTTCGTCTTTATTATCGGTAAACGTATTGCAGACTGGGCCTTTAAAAAATTCTTTGAACGTTCTCCCCGTCTGTTGGGGCAAACCGAAGGAAGGCGTAAAACCTTGATAAAGCTCTTTCACAATATTATGAGTTACCTGCTCTATTTCATGCTTATCTACTGGATCTTAGCTATTCTAGGTCTACCTGTCTCCAGTCTAATTGCCGGAGCAGGAATTGCAGGTTTGGCTATCGGTTTAGGAGCACAAGGTTTTCTGTCTGATCTCGTCAATGGTTTTTTCATCCTTATTGAGCGGCAATTTGATGTTGGAGATTCCGTAACGGTGGACTCTGTTTCAGGAACAGTGTCCAGCGTGGGGATTCGTACGACAGAAATTCGAGATTTTGACGGAACACTGCATTTCATTCCAAATCGGCAAATTTTGCTGGTCAGCAACCAATCTCGCGGAGATATGCGGGCTCAAGTTGACATTCCTATCTATGCCACCACGAATCTTGATCGGGTGACTCAGATCATCAAGGAGGTTAATAGCCAAGAGGTTCCTAGCAATCCAGAAATTGTAGGAGTCCCTAATATCTTAGGTCCCCGAACAGCTATCAATGGGCAATTCGTTTTTCGAGTAGATATTTTTGTGCAAAATGGGCAACAGTTCCGTATCTACTCCAAATTTTTCCGTCTTTATCAGGAGGCATTATTGAAAGATGGCATGACACTCCCCACACCCAGTGCCCACATCATTCCACCAACATCAAAGAGCTGAGCTTAAGTCCAGCTCTTTTTATGACAGCAAACAACTACCACATTATCAGCTTTTAGGCTTTTCGAATAGAATCTTTTTCATGCAGAGCCCGGTCGCCTCCGATGAGTTTTGGGCGGCTAGCAAGGGCTGTTACATGAGCTCCTCCGAGTTCCCTTTGAATGGGAATCAGAGGAACTTGAACACGTTTAACATGCATGCCAATAAAGGTATCACCAATATCTAGACCTGCATGCGCAACAAGCTCTTCAACCTCAACAGGGTGCTCCATAAATTTAAATGCGGCTAGCTGGCCACTGCCGCCAGCATGAAGACTGGGAAGCACATTAACCACCTCCAGCTGCTTTTCCTCTGCAACAGACTCTTCTACGACTAGAGCTCGATTGAGATGCTCACAGCCCTGAACAGCTAAATAGACATCACGCTTTTGCGTCTCATTTAAGACAGTCTGTACAACGACTTCACCAATTTCTAAGCTGGAGTTTTGGCCAATACGACCACCAGCTACCTCACTGGAAGATAAGCCTAGGACAAAAATCTGTCCCGGTTTAATCGCAGAGCGTTCCAATATATCTACAATAATTCCTTCTGTTTGTTTTTTTAGTAGGTCTAAATCCATCATATCCTCATTTCTTAGGAAATAAATTTGAAAACAGCTTAAAAGCTATAAAGCCTATCACCGCACCAAGTATCGTCTGAAAAGAATTCCCCCATATCCCGGCGACAGCCGCTCCCCAGCCATAACCAAGTATCAAAGCAGCTAAAACATAAACACCGACCATAGTTATAGAGGCCAATAGCACTCCAACAAAGCGATATTTTCCTTGTAAACCAGCAAGGAGTCCCTGCAAGCCGTGGGCTAGCAAACTAAACAACATATACTGGGGGTAGCCCAACAATAGATCTAAAAGAAAAGCAGATATCCCCCCGACGGCTGCTCCGCCGCGACTACCCATATAAAAGGCGGTAAAGAAAACTCCTGCATCCAGCAAGGTCAAAAAACCAGTTGGAGATGGAATATGAATAAAACCTAATACCGTACTAAGTGCCGCTAGCAAAGCTAGAAGTGTTAATTGGTGTAGTCTAATTTGCCTCATAATTCTGTACCACTCCATACTGATCAGAATGTTGAATACCTTGATAAACGAAGCCCTTAGCTATCCTTACTGCCTCGAAAATCTCCTTGCCAAGAACCAATTGGCTAGCAATACTAGACGCGAAGGTGCACCCTGCTCCGACATTGTTTTTGTCAAGCACAGGGTAATCCAAAACTCTAAAATCTTCCCCATCGTAGAAAAGATCTACAGCTCTCTCAGAATCCAAGCGACTGCCCCCTTTAATAACAACTGTTGGAGCACCAAGTTGATGAAGAGTCTTAGCTGCAGATTTCATATCTTCCAGTGTCTTGATTTCCTGCTGGGCAAGCAACTCGGCTTCTGATAAATTCGGAGTCACTATAGTGATATTAGGGAAAAATTTTAATAATTCATCACGCAGTGCACTGACTGCGACATCGTGTTTTTCCTTACAGACCAAAACAGGGTCTAAAACGATTGGTATTCCCTTGTGGTCTTCTATAAATTTCAGTGCTTGGGTGGCAATGGCAGTATTTGGCAATAATCCCAGTTTAATAGCTCCAAAGGCAACAGGTTTCAGGCTATCCAACTGTGCTTTAAAGACCTGTCCATCTGTCGCAAATACCTCAAAGCCTTTTTCTGTCATAGCTGTCAAACACGTTACTGCCACAAAACCACGCAGGCCATTAGCTGTATATGTATTGAGGTCTGCGTAAAGACCACCCCCGCTAAATACGTCGTTTCCCGAAATAGCCAAAACATTAGTCATCATAGATAATCTCCTTCAGATAAAGGCCGTTGCCAGCAGCTGTTGGCCCAGCCAAATTACGATTCTTCGTTTCTAATACTGTCCTAACCTGATTTACAGGCATACGCCCATTGCCAATTTTCAAGAGAGTTCCTACCATATTGCGCACCTGCTTATAGAGGAAGCCATTACCAGTAAAAGTAAAAACTAAAAAGCCAGTCTTGGCATCAACCGTCACCTCTGCCCTTGTAATCGTTCTCACCTTATTAGTCACCGAGCTCCCTGAAGCTGTAAAGCCAGTAAAATCATGGGTGCCCACTAAATCTTTGATAGCTTCCTGCATAGCAGCCAAATCGATAGGATAAGGATAGTGCGTTGCATAGGCCCGCATCATAGGATTTTTAGGACGGCCAATGTCAACAAGAAACTCATACGTCTTACTATGCTTATGATAGCGAGCATGAAAATCATCAGTCACTTGCTCAACACTAACCACATCAATATCTTCAGGTAACTGAGTATCCAACCCAAACCTCAGCTTTTCTTCATCACGAACCTGAGGTAAATCAAAATGAATGACTTGCCCATAGGCATGAACGCCACTATCCGTTCGTCCAGCTCCATGTACCTTTACAGGAAAACCACTGTTTAGTCGCTGCAAAGTTTTTTCTAACTCTTCTTGAACTGACCGTTCCTTAGTCTGCCTCTGAAAGCCCGCAAACAGGGTGCCATCATAAGAGATAATCGCCTTGTATCTTACCATAGCCTTATTTTAGCATGATTAATCAGTCTCGCCCAGAGAAAAAGAGTCAATCTGTCCCCGGACAGATTGAACCTATAAAAAAACTATTCCATTTTATGTAGGAACAGCTACATTCGGGAATAGTTTCTTTTGATTTTGATAACTTAATGACCTTGTTCTAAATATCTGCCCTTTGATTATAAATCTATTCAGCATCAAAGGCGTCTTTAACCTTATCAAAGAATCCTTTTTTCTTAGGTTGAATACTGCTTTCGCCGCTGGCTGCTGCAAAAGCCATCAGGGCCTCTTTTTGTGCCTCATTAAGCTTAGTAGGAGTGACAACATTAATCGTTACATGCTGATCCCCCTGACTGCCCCCGCGCAGACGAGGAGCTCCTTTACCCTTGAGACGGAAAGTTTTACCCGTTTGAGTACCTTCAGGAATCGTCATTTCAACATCACCATGGACTGTCGGTACCTCAACAGTATCTCCAAGAGCAGCTTGGGCAAAACTGATATTCAAGGTATAGTAGATAGTTGAACCATCACGTTCAAATTTCTTGCTTGGTAAGACATTAATAATAACGAAGAGATCACCGTAAGGACCGCCGTTAAACCCTGCTTCCCCTTGACCTTGCAAACGGATCTGTTGACCAGTTTCAACACCTGCTGGCACCTTAACAGAAACCTTATGTGATTTCTTTTCATGACCACTACCTTGACAAGTCGTACATGGATCCTTAATTTCCTTACCAGTACCATGGCAGACATCACAAGTCACCTGGCGGCGCATCATACCAAGGGGCGTTTGAGTATCTACATTGATCACACCTTGACCGTGACATCGACTGCAGGTCACTGGACTCGTTCCAGGCTTGGCCCCAGAACCATGACAGGTGTGACACTCAGCTTCCCGATTATAGGTAACATCTTTTTCAGCCCCAAAAACCGCCTCTTCAAATTTCAAGTTCAAGCGATATTGCAAATCATCACCTTGACGTGGCGCATTAGGATTGCGGCTAGTACCTCCACCAAAGAAACTGGAAAAGATATCTTCGAAACCACCGAATCCTGCGCTATCGAAACCGCCAAAACCGCCACCGAATCCTGCATTGGCACCGTCTGGTCCATACTGATCATAAGCAGCACGTTTTTGCTCGTCTCCCAAGGTTTCGTAAGCCTCTTGAATATCCTTGTATTTTTGCTCAGCCCCAGGCTCTTTGTTGATGTCTGGGTGGTATTTCTTAGACATCTTACGATAGGCTTTTTTGATTTCATCTTGCGAGGCATCCTTGGACACCCCCAGACGGTCATAATATTCTTGATTGTTCATAATTTATGATACAAAAGGCGTTAAGAAAACCGTATGAAAATAGAAAACTGACGCAGTGTGTCAAACACACTAGGAAGTTTATCTTTTTCACTAGGTTTTTAGCCTGTGTTCGAATAAACGAACTTGTATTCCTTTCTATTGATGTACTATGAGAAAACAGAAAATCCTGATTTTCTAGACGATTTATCTTTTCACACAAATTTTTAGGGCGGGTTCAATTCCTTTCTATAAAGTTTTTTTCTGTGGACAAACTCCTAAGAGACTTAAAAAATAGAAAACTGTCCGATGATTCCTTGCATCTATATAAAGTTTATCTTTTTGGCACAGTCCTTAGTCCGCGTTCAGTTGAGAACACCTGTATTTCTTTCTGTTTAAGCTTGGAAAATCCTTACCGAAAATTGATAAAATCGCTATCAAAATTGCAAAGAAATAATTAGTCAAAGTAGCTGATGGAAGCAGTTTACAGCATGTTTGTGACCTGTCCTCATCACTCTTATAGAGGTGAGACGACGAAATCACAACTCTGCTGATCGATTTTTGCCTTATTCTCAAAAACAGAGGCTGAGTTGCAACCTCTGCAGTTGGTTTTATAGTAGAGTTACTATCTCGCTTTCGAATTTCCACGCTCAGGGTAGAACAGTTCACAGGTCTTGCCACCAGCTCATCATTTTTTGGCTCGTGGGATAAATTGCCCACTGGGTGGGGCGTTTTTGCGACACGAGGATGCAAAATCGATAATATTTTACTGACGAGTTAGTAAGACACCTAAGTTATTCGCTATAGCGACAACTGTTAACTGATGAGCTCTTTAGTATAGTCGTCAGTTTTGGTGGGTTATTTCTCCGTGAACTCCCCATCTACAACATCATCGCCACCATTACCGTTATTGTCAGCTGAGTCAGTTGCTTGCGCACCTTCTGCTCCGCCAGCTGCCTGCTGCTCAGCAGCAGCTTGTTCGTAAAGTTTTACCGCAAGAGCTTGAGCTTTTTCATTGAGAGCTTCAAGTTTAGACTTCATGTCGTCAAGATTGCCTGATTCCTGAGCGGCTTTTAATTCATCAAGAGCTGATTGGGCTGCGTCACGTTCGCTATCGAAGCCTTTGCCTTCAGTTTCTTTAATGGTCTTTTCTGTTGCAAAGATCGCTTGGTCAACTTCATTCTTGAGGTCAACTTCTTCTTTACGCTTAGCATCAGCATCAGCATTGGCCTCCGCATCTTTCATCATGCGATCGATTTCTTCTTCAGAAAGACCGTCATTTGACTTGATAACAATGTGCTGTTCTTTTTGCGTTCCAAGGTCTTTGGCTTTAACCGATACAATACCGTTCTTGTCAATATCAAAGGTTACTTCGATTTGTGGTACACCACGAGGAGCAGCTGGAATATCGGTCAATTGGAAACGTCCAAGTGTCTTGTTATCAGCTGCCATTGGGCGTTCCCCTTGGAGAACATGGATATCAACAGCTGGTTGGTTATCGGCTGCGGTTGAAAAGACTTGTGACTTAGAAGTTGGGATAGTTGTGTTGCGGTCAATCAACTTCGTGAAGACACCGCCCATAGTTTCGATACCAAGTGACAGTGGGGTAACATCAAGAAGCACGACGTCTTTGACATCACCAGTGATGACACCACCTTGAATAGCAGCACCCATGGCTACGACTTCATCAGGGTTTACAGATTTGTTTGGTTCTTTACCAGTTTCAGCCTTAACTGCTTCAACAACAGCAGGGATACGCGTTGAACCACCAACTAAGATGACTTCATCAATTTCTGACAGGCTCAAATCAGCATCAGACAAAGCTTGGCGAACAGGGGTCTTGGTGCGGTCAACAAGATCGCGAGTCAAATCATCAAATTTAGCACGTGTTAATGAGACTTCCAAGTGGAGCGGTCCAGCATCACCCGCAGTGATGAAAGGCAGGCTGATTTGTGTTTGGGTGACCCCCGACAAGTCCTTCTTAGCTTTTTCGGCAGCATCTTTCAAACGTTGCAGAGCCATCTTGTCAGTTGACAGGTCAATGCCATTTTCTTTCTTGAATTCATCAACCAAGTAGTCAATAATCTTTTGGTCGAAATCGTCACCACCTAGTTTATTATCACCAGCAGTAGCCAATACATCGAAGACACCATCGCCCAACTCAAGGATAGAGACATCAAAGGTACCGCCACCAAGGTCAAACACTAAGATTTTTTCATCTTTATCTTGTTTATCAAGACCATAAGCAAGGGCTGCTGCAGTTGGTTCGTTGACGATCCGTTCGACTTCAAGACCAGCGATTTTACCAGCATCTTTAGTTGCTTGACGTTGCGCATCATTGAAGTAGGCCGGAACAGTGATGACAGCCTTTTCAACTTTTTCACCAAGATAATCTTCAGCATATCCCTTGATGTATTGCAGAATCATAGCTGAAATTTCTTGAGGAGTATATTCTTTATCATTGGCAGAAACTTTTTCAGAGGTTCCCATTTTAGACTTAATGGAAATAACCGTATCTGGGTTTGTTACTGCTTGACGCTTAGCGGCATCACCGACAATGATTTCCCCATTTTTAAATGAAACAACCGAAGGAGTTGTACGGTTACCTTCTGGGTTAGCGATAATTTTACTTTCAGTGCCTTCAAGAACGGCAACTGCTGAGTTTGTTGTTCCTAAGTCAATACCAATAATTTTAGACATAATACAAGATACCAAGAACATTGAAACAGTCCAGCGACTGCTATTAACGTTCAATTCCTTTCAAAATTTAAATTATTATTCTTGTTCGTTATTTACTAGTTTTCTGTCATTTCGGACAAGTCAGTCTGTTACTAGTTTGATAGTAAAATCGATACCATTTTGCTATCGAGCTAGTAAGGAGTCTAGGCAATCCGCCATAGCGGTTGCCGTATAATGATGAGGCGTTTTAATGCCCATCATTATTGACTAGTTATACACCACCACCATAGCTGGCCGAAGCAGCCGATCGTGCAGTTTGTAGCCTTTTTGGAAGATTTCTGCAATACTGTCTGCTGGGTGCTCATCGTCAGCTGGTAAGGTCTGCACTGCCATGTGAAAATTGTGATCAAAGCTTTCGACTGTTACTTCTTCCACGCCTTCTTCTTTGAGAGCTTGGATCAGGCTTTCTTGTACCATTTCCAAGCCTTTTTTCACATCATCGCTCAAGCCCTCAACCGCTAAAGCACGCTCCAAATTATCCAAACTAGGCAAAATCGCCTTAGCTAGATCCTGTGAACGATACTTTTGCAGCTGCTGGCGCTCTTCATTGGCGCGTCGCTGAATATTTTGCATCTCCGCGTGAGCCCGCAGATATTTATTTTCAAAATCATCTGCCTTCGCAAGAGCTTCTTCAAGTTCTGATTTTTCAGGAGCCTCTTCATCATTATCGACTACAGTCGCCTCCTGCTGATTTTCTTCATCTTCAGAAACCGTTGTCACTGTCTCTTCAGCAGCCTCTTCGTTTTCTTTTTTAATATCTTCTGACATAATGCCTCCTATTTAATTTACCTCGTAATGATTACTGCTAAGATAGCGATAAAAATCCGCTAACTTCATCGTTAAAACCCGACTAACAATGCTAAGAAGTCCCAAAGTCCGCTGATAATCTACAGTAACAGGCCCCATAAGACTCAAGCTACCGAATCCACGATAAGGGATTAAAAATTTGTAGGATAACTGAGTCAAAGACTTAAGCCCTTGTTGATTTTCTTCAGCCAATCGAATAACATAAGGCTGCTCATCTTGAAATTGTTTTCTAATATCCAGAGCCAACTCTTGATTATTATCAAACAAGCGATAGGTTTTAACATCAGCATATCTGAGGAGATTCTCTTTACCAGATAAGAACAGTTTTTCTACAAACATTTCCTTAAAGATATGTTCAAATAATTCCAAGACATTATCTGTTACCTTGAAATAGCGTTGGACAATCTGCGGGATCTCAGTTCGAATCCGATAATGAATTTCCATCACTGTTTGCCCTAAAAAGCGTTCACATACCAGATTGCTTAAAGTGGCTAAATCCTCATCAAGAAAATTCTTGGGAATAGCAAACTGACTTGTAACAGTATTGGAATCATCAAAAGTCATGACAGCTAGAGCATCGTGGTGACTGAGCTTTACAATATCAAAAGCGCTCAAGCGCTGATTGCTAGGTTCAACATCCAGAGCAACAGCAGTACAGCCAGTCAGCTTTGCCAAAATATCACTAGCCTTTTGTAACAAATCCTCTAATTTAAAAAATTCAAAATCAAAAGCCTTGACGACCTCATAAACATCCGCTTCATCAACACGCTCAAGATTTAACAAATGATTGACATAGTATTGAAAACCTTGACGACTGGGCAAGCGACCACTTGATGTATGAGCTTTTTCCAATAAACCAATTTTTTCTAAAGCAGCCATATCATTACGAATCGTAGCACTGCTAGAAGCAATGTAGTTCTGTAAAAGCTTTGATCCGACAGGTTCATGAGTCTGTGTAAACAATTCAATAATGACGGACAAAATATCATTTTGACGCTGTGTAATCATCCCCGACACCTCCTGTCAGATTTAGCACTCTTATGACACGAGTGCTAACTTATGTTTCTATTATACTGCTCTAAAAATTGATGTCAAGGGAAAAACTCAAAAAATTAGCACTCTTTCAAAAAGAGTGCTAAAAGACTTATTTCTACTGCAATTTGGGCAATAGGTTTAGGAACCTTCCATCCACCTCATTTATCATACTTTGTTAGCTGATGCTTCTGAATAATAGCAGTGAGTTTATCCGCATAATGAGGATCGGGACTAACGCCAGCTTTTTGCAAGGCTTGAACAGCAGTCGTGTATTCCTCAGCTGTTGCTACTGTTGTATAAAGCTGGGTCCCCCACAGTCCAGAACTCAATGCCTCCATATAAGCCGAAAGGCTACTCTGCCAGTCCGTATAAATGGCGTAAGGCTGCTTAACTGTCCGCCATTGACCCGATTCGTAAGACTGAGTCGTTAAAACAATCCTTGCCTGTCCTGATTGTGCTAACATACCTGTATAGTTGTGATAACGCACCGCTAGTAAATTAGAGCCATAGTCAGACGACTGAGCCATCTGGGCAATGATAATAGAAGCTTTGACTCCATACGCTTTGGATAGTTTTTGAGCAGTTGGAGCAACCTCCTTGATAAAAGCTTCCTGACTATAGTGAGATACCACCTTAGTGTTGGCAGCCTTAGTTCTCATGTTAAAAAGCAAGGGCAAAAGGATAAGGGCTAAAACAAAGCCAAAAACAATTATAAAAGGCCGAAATTTTAGCCTAGTTCTCATAAATATACCTCCTTACTTATTTCTTCTTGAGCACTGCAAGGTACTCTTCCAAGCTTAGATCATGCTTCGTCATATATTTGGCCGAGGCCTTACCGACATAGCGGAAATGCCAGTCTTCATAGTCTACGCCTGTTGAGTCACTTTTGCCCTTTTCAAAGCGTAACACAAAACCATATCGGGGGGCCAACTTCTTAATTTGAGAAACAACAGTTGGATTGCTTTCGTTAAGATTGTCAACGGTACTCATATCAATAGCTAAACCTGTCTGATGTTCACTAGCACCTGCCGGCTGCGAATAGGTCTTGACCTTTTCCTTGGCCTCATCCTCGCTCAAACTAGGATCACTGGACATTTCTTGTTTAACATAAGAACTAAAGAGCTCCTCCTGATAGGCGACACTGCGATAGCCTGAAATCAAATGCTCACTGCTATCAATTTGTTGGGCCGCCTCTAAAAAATCTCTAACATTATCAGCAATTCGAGAATCCACCTCTATATTATCCACTGAAGTCAATTCAGGATTAAGTTCTTCTGTAAGATTATCCCGATTGACAAGAATCAGCTGCCAATCGTCTGCTGAAACATTTGGTAATTCTGCAGTTGCTTTAGACTCTTTCATAGCAGATTGATGAGAAGACGAATTGACTTGAGACTGGTGAGATTCTTGTTTATCACGAACATAGGCAACACCAAAAATAATTAGCAGGGCAGCGATAAAAGCTACCAAGAGATTGCGATTACGACTTTTCATACACTTCCTTTTCTAACAATTCTCTGCCTTTTTGGCGATAAGACATATCACCGATAGCATCAATATGAAATCGACCTTCTTCATAAGTCAGCTGACAAACACTGCCATTATCTAGAGCTAGACTGCGCGGTAAAGTTGAATCCAGCAGTCCCATCAGTGTGCCGATAGTCATACCGTGGCTAACTACGATAGCATCACCACCCCCTTGACTCTCAACTTCCTTAGCAATATCGGTAAATCCCGAAAGGATCCGTTCCCTCAGCACATCCCAAGGCTCAGCCCAGCCTGCTGTATCAACGGCTAAAATAGCATCAGCCATATCCTTATATGTCAGCTCTTCAACAGGCTTATCAAAAACCCGTGGCATAACACCGTTAAAGAGTTCAGCATCATACCCTCCGTCCAAACTACCAAAGCACCACTCACGAATCCGCTTATCCCGCTTATAAGGAATCGTCTCTTGCCCCAGTTCACTCAGGATAATTTCCATCGTCTGTAGAGTCCGGCCACTGTCGCTAGAGTAAGCCGCAGCAAAATGCAAACCGGCCGCTTTCAAGCCAAGACCCAACTCCTTGATTCCTTTTTCTCCATCTTTCGTCAAGGGTGTATCTGACCACCCCTGCGCCCGACCAATTGTATTAAACATGGTTTTCCCGTGACGGGCAATAAATAGTCGTGTTTTTGCCATAATAAGACCTTCTCCCGAGTTTTTTATTATTATACCAAATTTAAGCCAATTAAAACACCTATCAAAAAATAGGTGTCCAATAATTAATTTTTAAAACTATGAATAGGGGCAGGAATCTGACCACCTCTCGCAATAAAATCTGCAGATGATTTCTTGTTGACAGACATAACTGGGGCTGCACCCAACAGACCGCCGAATTCGATCATATCGCCTTCTTTTCCTTTAGGAATAATGCGCACCGCTGTTGTCTTCTGATTGATCACGCCGATAGCTGCCTCATCAGCAATCATGGCCGCAATAGTCTCTGCTGGGGTCTCCTCGGGAATAGCAATCATGTCTAAACCAACCGAACAAATCGCTGTCATTGCTTCTAATTTTTCCAGATTCAGAGAACCGCTTTGCACTGCTGCAATCATCCCTTCATCCTCCGACACAGGGATAAAGGCACCGGATAGACCGCCAACTTGGTTGCAGGCCATAACACCGCCCTTTTTGACTTGGTCATTAAGCAGAGCCAGCGCTGCCGTTGTACCATGAGTGCCGACTGTCTCCAGCCCCATTTCTTCAAGAACTCGAGCAACTGAATCGCCGACTGCCGGAGTCGGAGCAAGCGACAGATCAACAATACCAAACTTAACACCCAAGCGCTCCGACGCCAAACTACCTACTAATTGGCCAATTCGAGTAATTTTGAAAGCTGTTTTTTTAACCGTTTCAGCGACAACGTCAAAGCTTTGACCGCGAACTTTTTCCAAAGCACGCTTAACCACCCCTGGTCCTGAGACACCAACATTAATGACAACATCGGCTTCTCCTACGCCGTGAAAAGCACCTGCCATGAAAGGATTGTCCTCAACAGCATTCGCAAAAACAACCAGCTTAGCAGGACCCATCTCAGAAGCTGCCGAAGTCTCCCTGATAATGCGCCCCATATCACGTACTGCAGTCATATTGATACCAGACTTGGTTGATCCGATATTGACAGATGAACAGACAAAGTCAGTCTCAGCCAAAGCTTGGGGAATAGAATTGATGAGAATTTCATCTCCCTTTTGATAGCCCTTTTGCACCAATGCTGAAAAACCGCCGATAAAATTAATACCAATATTTTTAGCTGCGCGATCCAGCGCCTTAGCTAAAGGAACATAACTGTCTGCATCCGTCGCTGCGCCAATGATGGAAATAGGTGTTACAGAGATACGTTTGTTGACAATTGGAATCCCCAATTCAGCTGAAATTTCATCCCCAACTTCAACCAACCTGCTCGCCTTATCAACAATTTTTTGGTAGACTTTTTCAGCAGCTCTACTGATATCTGAATCAATGCAATCAAGAAGAGAGATACCCATGGTAATGGTACGAACATCAAAATTCTGCTCTTCAATCATGGCTATGGTTTCTGTGACCTGCTTAATATCCATTTCCTTACCCCCTTATAAATTGTGCATGGCATCAAAAATAGCAGAGCTTTGAATATTAATCTTAACCTGCAGCCTCTCTCCCAGCGCTTCCAACTCAGAGCGCAAAATAGCAAAGTCCTTCTTCTCTTCTGAAGAAACTATGGCCATCATCGTAAAATACTCATCTAAAATAGTTTGAGTAATATCATCAATGTTAAGACCTAAATCAGCTATTTTAGTTGAAACGCCAGCCACAATTCCTTGGGTATCTTTCCCAACAACGGTAATAATCGCTTTCATGTTAAACACCTCTTCGTTTAATATTGTTAGTATTTTATCATATAAATAAGCTTTTTTCTACGAATATTCGGGGCTAAAGGCTTAATTCCCGAACTTTTTGGAATAAAAAAGAGTCTGGGACAAAAGTCCAGACCCGTTAGCATTATCCTAGATTTACCAGATCGACGCAGTGGTTGGGAGTAAGACTTCTTGGCTATGCCAAGAAGTCTTACTCCTGCACAGTTCATTAGGTGCTTTAACACCCAATGAACCACTGCTGATTGGCGATCCTTATCTTGAGGTGCAGTCCTATTTTTAGACGACTCCTTAAACAGTCCAGTGGAGTTTGGCAGTGGGGATAGACTGCCAAGACCTGCCACCTAAAAACAAGAAAGTGGCAGAGGTTTGAACCATAAAATAAGAGAGCGAGGAAAATCAAAATCGTGATTTTACCACGATTTACTGATTGAGCCCCACTCTCTGTGCTAAATTGAATACGCTCCAAACTCGGTATCTAGATAAGCCTCCTTGTGCGCAAGGCTACCTTCTTAAAATCTTAGTTGCTTCTATGAACCCAGTATTCTTAGAATAAAAGCAGCCTGCAATACTTGCAAAAGGGGGAAAGCTTCCCAAAGTTTGCCTCTACATCCCTATTTTGCTTTGAGCGTAAAAGGCTTAATACCTTAATTATTAAGGGCAGCAGCCATTGTTGCAGCAACTTCGTTTTCAAAGTCATTAGAAGCTTTTTCGATACCTTCACCAACTTCAAAGCGCGCAAATTCGGTAACTTTGGCATTTACTGAGTCAAGATAGGCTTCAACCGTCTTGCTGTCATCCATGATGTACACTTGGGCAAGTAATGTGTATTCCTGGTCAACTTTAGTATTGTCCAACATGAAGCGGTCCATTTTACCTGGGATGATTTTATCCCAGATTTTTTCTGGTTTGCCTTCAGCTTGCAATTCAGCTTTGATGTCCGCTTCTGCTTGAGCAAGCACATCATCTGTCAATTGACCCTTAGAGCCGTATTTCAAGTGCGGAAGAGCTGGCTTGTTAACCATAGCACGGCTTTCGTTATCTTGATCGATTTTGTGGTTCATCTGAGCCAATTCGTCCTTGATGAATTGCTCATCCAATTCCTTGTAAGAGAGCACTTTAGGACTCATGGCTGCAATATGCATAGAGACTTGCTTAGCCAAAGCCTCATCGCCACCTTCAACTACGGAGATAACACCGATGCGGCCACCATTGTGTTGATAAGCGCCAAAGACTTGATTATCTGCTTTTTCCAATACTTGGAAACGGCGGAATGAGATTTTTTCACCGATAGTTGCTGTAGCGTTTACATAGGCAGCTTCAAGTGTGTCACCTGAAGGCATTACCAGTGCAAGAGCTTCTTCGTTGTTAACTGGTTTGCTTTCAGCAATCACTTTAGCCGTTTCATTAACAAGGTCAACAAATTGAGCATTTTTCGCAACAAAGTCTGTTTCAGCGTTAACTTCAACAACTGCAGCTACATTACCAGCAACGTAAACACCTGTCAAGCCTTCAGCGGCAACGCGGTCTGCTTTTTTAGCAGCCTTAGCCATACCTTTTTCGCGCAGCAACTCGACCGCCTTTTCGATATCGCCATCAGTTTCTACAAGTGCTTTCTTAGCGTCCATGACGCCAGCACCAGATTTTTCACGCAATTCTTTAACAAGCTTTGCAGTAATTTCTGCCATGATTCATCCTCCAAATAATATATGAATAATAATTGAACTCATCCACGACACTGTGTAAAAGATGAAGCTTTCTTAAATGCCCATGCATCTCGTTGCCCTCACTATTTATATCGTATCGCTGACGGTTTAGTGTCTTAAAATCAAGCACGTTTTGAAAGCCCAATATTTGAGATAAGTCACCTTGTGCTCAAACACACAAAAACATGTACTTTCCTAAATTCTCAGTCGCTTTACGAGCTTATATCTTAATATAAAAGAGCGAGGGCTGAGCCCTGCCCTTAAGGCTTTTTCATTTCCTAAAGTTTATTCGTTGTCGCCTTCAACTACTTCAACGATTTCTTCCATTGAATCTGCAGCATTTTCGCTAGCTGCCAGTTCTTCTTCAACAGAGCTGTCTTCACCTTGGTTTCCTTCGATGATAGCATCTGCCATCTTAGAAGTGATCAACTTGACGGCGCGGATAGCATCATCATTGGCTGGGATAATAACATCGATGTCATCTGGATCTGTGTTGGTATCAACCATAGCCACAACTGGAATACCAAGTTTCTTAGCTTCTTTAACAGCGATTTGTTCTTTATGTGGATCAACAACGTACATCACATCTGGGATGCGTGGCATATCTTCGATACCACCCAAGAATTTTTCAAGACGGGCACGTTGTTTGTTAAGAAGGGCAACTTCTTTCTTAGGAAGAACTTCAAAAGTTCCTTCTTCTTCCATACGTTTGATTTCTTTAAGGCGTGCGATGCGTTTTTGGATAGTATCCCAGTTTGTCAAGGTACCACCCAACCAACGGTGGTTGATGAAATATTGACCAGCACGTGTAGCTTCTTCAGCGATAGCTTCAGCTGCTTGCTTTTTAGTACCAACAAACAAGATCACTGCTTCGTTCGCTGCAGCATCACGAATAAAATCATAAGCTTGATCAGCCAATTTTACAGTTTGCTGAAGGTCGATAACATGAATGCCGTTACGCTCTGTAAAGATGTACTTAGCCATCTTAGGGTTCCAGCGGCGAGTTTGGTGACCGAAGTGAACACCAGCCTCAAGAAGTTGTTTCATTGAAATTACTGCCATGAGTAGTTTCTCCTTTAAATTGTTTTTTTCCTCTCTTGGATTTCAGCTCGCAAGCCAACTCTAAGAGCAACAGACTCACGATTCATCCAGGATGAGTATTATCACCTAACTGGCGACCCTACCATAATAGCAAATTTCATAGGATAAATCAAGCTAATTTGACTTGACTAGGACAAGAATTTAAGATAAAATATAATGCGTTATAAGGCGGTATAGCCAAGTGGTAAGGCACGGCTCTGCAAAAGCTTGATCGTCGGTTCAAATCCGTCTACCGCCTTCTAGTGTTAACGCTACTCATAGCACTTAATCCGTTGAAAAGCCTCTTCAAGGCTTTTTATTTTAGCCATCAGTTTTGAACTGCAAAAGACATTTATTGGCGTGGGTAAAGAGTAGGGGATATTTCCTTTTCTTATCATTGTTACAAACTATTTAAAAGGCTGAGATTCTTTAATTAAATCTTGCCTTATTTTTGTGTTTCTAGTATAATACAAGCTAAGGAGATGTTTATGATTATGAAAAAATTGACCTATTTGACTTTAACAGTTGCTGCAGCGACTGTTCTGGCTGTTTTTCTTAATCTTGATAAGGCTAGAACTGACGCCACAGCCCTAGTAACGAATACCCAGTCCAGCAGTCAGGATACTGCTGCTTCGTCGACTCCAAGTAGTGATGTTACCACTGTTCCATTAGAGACAACTATTGTTAAGGCCTCCCCAGGCCAATATACTATTCCAGAAGGAACCAAAGTAACGGTTAATGAAAATCAAACCTTCAAAGCAGCCTATGATGATGGCTCAACTTTAACGACCTACGCTGATAATACTTACTACTATAAATCTTCAGAAGGTGCTGAAGCGCGAACCTATACTGATGAGACCTATTTCCTGACAACGGATACAGGGATTTCTCTTACTACTTATGAGGATGGGTCCTATCAGGTCAATCTAACTGACGGAACGACTGTAGATCCGTCTAATTCTACCGACCTTGCTAGTGTACAGAGTCAGTATAATCTGCCGCGCATTGACACCTATAACCAAATGGTTCAGGATGTTGTCGAGGATGTCAACCAAGGGACTTAATGCTTATATAAGTTTAGCAGAGACTTATACCATTATTGTAAGACCTGTTTTCCTGTATGACACGGGAGTCAGGTCTTTTTTATTTGGCTCTTTATAAACTGTAGTGGGTGACTTATAGTTAATACTTAGAGACGAACATCCAAGGCAGGCGTTACCCATGGGAACTCCTGTTTAGGTCATAGACAAGAAAGGTATTTGCCTGTACAAGCTTGATGACTAATGGGGGTTAAAAGAGTCTCCTCCACTCTATTTAAAGTGAAGAAGACTCTTTGTCCAATCACGTTCTAATAAAGTTCCGAGACTTACTTATATCACAGGATCTACATTCAGTTCTGGGATAATTCTTGTCAAAAACTGCTTGGTACGCTCTTGTTTGGGATGTACAAAAATATCTTCAGGACTGCCTTGCTCAACGATATGACCATCTGCCATGAAAATAACATGATTAGCTACATCGCGCGCAAAGCTCATCTCATGAGTTACCACAACCATAGTAACTCCTTCATCAGCTAAGGTCTTCATAACCTTTAAGACATCACCAATCAGCTCAGGATCCAAGGCTGATGTTGGCTCATCAAAAAAGATAATATCGGGTCTTACCGCAATCGCTCTGGCAATGCCAATACGCTGTTGCTGTCCCCCTGACAGTTGACTAGGATAGTAGTCTTTGCGATCCAAGAGTCCCACTTTTTTTAAGGATTCTTCCGCAATTCTGATAGCCTCATCTTTAGGGACTTTTCTTGCAACAACTAATCCTTCTGTAATATTTTCTAGAGCTGTTTTATTGGCAAAGAGATTATAGTTTTGAAAAACAAACGCTGTTTTCCTACGAATTTCAAGGATCTCCTTTCGTGTCAAATGACTTAAGTCATAAACATGGCCATCTAGATTTATTTGACCACTATCAGCCTGCTCCAGATAGTTGAGGCTGCGAAGAAGGGTTGTCTTCCCTGAGCCAGATGGTCCTAATATAGCAACGACATCCCCTTTCTTGACTGTTAAATCTACACCATCAAGAACTTTTTTATCAGCAAATGATTTTTTGAGATTAGAAACCTTCAGCATCCTTATCCTCCTCTATTTTCATGTTCATAAAACGCCCGAGTTCTTCTATCCCCTGTCTCAGAACAGCTGTATCAGATACGAGACTGATTCGGATATGACCACGTCCTGCTGCTCCAAATGCTGAGCCTGCAACAACTGCTAGACCATGCACCTTTAACAGCTCATTTGCAAAAGCTAGGTCATCCCAACCTTGAGGCAGAGTAATCCAGAGAAAAAATGTTCCACTTGAAGGTGAGACCGAGATATCATAATTTTTCAATAAACGCATCGCCAGCTGACGGCGCTCTTTATAGAGTCTTCTCAAGCCATCCCTTTCCTCTCTTGTATGCTTCAGGGCGTAACTCGCCGCATCTTGGACAGCTCCAAAAGTACCTCCTACTGATGAGCGTATGTACTGCTCCAAAAGCTTTATAATGTCCTTGTTACCAACTGCAAAGGCTATCCGCCAGCCCGCCATATTAAAAGTTTTCGATAGGGTATAAATTTCAACACCTACTGATTTTGCCCCCAGGGACTGCAAAAAACTTGGGGAAGGGGTATCAAAACTAATATCAGCGTAGGCAAAGTCATGAACCACAGCAATATTGTTATGTTTAGCAAAAGCAACAGCTTGGTCAAAAAATTCTCGGGTTGCGCCAGCACCTGTTGGATTATGGGGGTAGTTCAAAAACATCAACTTAGTTTTAGCAAGTATCTCCCTGTCCAATCTATCTAAATCTGGCAGATAGTTATTTTCAGCTGTTAAGGCCATTTTAATGGTCTGCGCCCCCGCCATCCTAACACCTGCTTCATAGCCGAAAAACGCTGGATCAGGTACTAGGACTGAGTCGCCTGGATTAGCTAGAACCATGGGCAAAGCTGTTAGGGCAGCAAGAGAACCAGAAAAAACTGTAATCTCATCTAGCAAAAGCTCGACACCGTACTCTTCTTTGTAGAAGTCACGAATAGCTGCCTTAAAGCTTGTCTTACCTCCATACGGCGGATAGCCAAAGTTACTCGGTAATTTTGCATCTTCTTGGAAATGATCGACGATCGGAGAAAGAGTAGGTTGATCAGGGTTCCCACGACCGAGATCAATTACTTCCTTCCCCTTTTCACGCAGACGTTTAATTATTTCTTGTTGATTAGCTAAAAAATGGTCTCCTCGACCTGACATTCGCTCAGCTGCTTTAACAAACATCTACTCCCCCCTTAATTGTTGTATAGCACCCAGCACTTTTTCTTTAGATAAACCTGGAAACAATGACTGTACTCGGCTGTCTTCTGGATTACAGATATAATCAGCAAAATCGCTAACTTCATCAATATCCCAGTAAACATCCTCAAGATGTATAGGCAAGCCTACTTTTTTATGGTAAGAAAGTACCTCAGCCACTAATTCATCTTGGTTCCCTTCAACATAAAGTTGAAAGAGATTACCGAGTGCGACAACTTCACCGTGCGTTTTTTTAGGTCCTTTTTGCCACTTGACATAAGCATTGTAAAAGGCATGTGCCAAAACGCTGCGGCCATCAAAATCGGCTATGCCATCGACAGAAGCGGCTACTAAGAATATGGTATCTAAAAAATTCGTGAGAGCTTCACCCGTCAATTCGGAAATATCTGTTACCTTCAGCATCTGCTCTCGACAAATATCTAAGTAAGATTTCCCTATGGCCCTAGAAATCAAAGACGTCTTTTCAGACGTCAAGCGTAAGCGAATTTCATAAAACTTTGCAAGCGTGTCACCAATGCCTGACAGGATGTATTCATAGGGTGCATACTTTAATAATTCGGGCTCAACCAAAACGATACTGACAGCTTGCTTTTGTCTATGGGCTCCAACCATCTCATGCTCACCTTCAGAGTAAAGAATACTTTTTGTTGTCAGAGCCGCACAGTTAGAAGGCAGCGTTGGGATATTAATCAAGGCAATTTCTAAATTATCGGCAACAACCTTGGCCGTATCCATAAGCTGCCCGCCGCCAAATGCTAGAATAACTCCTCTGCCTTCAATCACACCTGTTAAACGATCAATCTCAGATTGCGTAGCATTTCCCTCAAACCATGCGATAGGATACTGGTTTAAAAATCCTTGAGGCAAATAAGGTTTGATGACTTCGCAAACGATTTTATCCGTCAAAACAACCGGATTCTGATAGTCATGCAAGCTAAGTATATCTGGTAATTCTTTGAGAATTCCTACTTGATTAATATATTCTGCTGGACTTTGACGAATCGTTCTTTCAATCATTTAAGCCTCCCATCTGCTCGGAAATGGATCATCTACAAAACGGATAACGTCTAAATGACCATTTAATAAGCTGTCCAACTGAAGAAGCGAGGAGGCAATACCAGCAATACCATCATAGTAACCGAGGGCAACCGTGATTTTGTCAGGATTTTTTCGCTCAAGCGCTTGTTTCCAATAAACTCCCTCACCTAGACGCTCTGCCCTTTTCACTAGAATGTCACCAGTTTCCTTGGCTAATGTAAGGTAACGAGTCTTGCCAGTTACAATATAGGCAGCAATAAACAATTGTAGGATGCTTGCTGTTCCACAGCAATAGTTATCAACTTCCCAGTAGCCGGCTGAACGCTCATAAGGTGCCTTGACTAAGGTTAGACCAGCGATTGCATTTTCAAAATCATCTAAGTAGTGCTGTTCACCAGTTCTAAGGTACCCTTCATAGAAATAACGAGCTGTTCCTGCCGGTCCAGCACAGTATCCGACATAGCAGATGTGATTGTCGTCTGGCAATAAGCGAGGAAGGAAAATCTTTTCATCATCCACCGAATGATGGTGATAGAACTCCGTAATTCCTTGAATACCTTCTAGAAATTCTTCTTTTCCTGTTTTTTCCCACAGTTTCAAAAGGACATAAGCTACACCTGAAGGTCCCAAAGGAAAACCAGAATTAAACTTATCATGCGGACCATTGACAAAGCGTTGCTCCATACCCAGGTAGTAAACTTGACCGTCATCATCTACTTTCTTTTGCGTTAGGATAAAACTACCAAAGCGCTCCAAGCGCTCTTGCAGCCCATTCACAGGATACTTGTCAGCTAGACGTAAGAGCAAGAGAGCTGTTCCCCCATCAGCAGTAATTCCTACCTGTCCGCTCCATGCTCCTCGTCCGTCATCAGTCACGACTATTTCTCTGATAATCTTTTCCACAGCATCATGATAGGCCTTATCCCCTGTTAAATCATAGAGTTCATCAAGGATGAAGGCAACTCCACCTAGACCAGTCGTCATCGCAAACTTTGAGAAGGCCCGACCGATGAGTTGGTCGCTTTTATCTAAGCGATTCAGGATATAACGCCCAGCTTGTTTAGCCTTTTCCAAGTAGACCTTATCTGCTGTAGCACGATAGAGGTCAATATAGTATTTGATAATGCCACTACTGCCGGCATAGAGAGAGATCTCATCGTAGTATTCCCACTCCCCCTGAAAAGCCTTACTAATGTCCCAGTAAATACCACCGTCTTTCTCAACTTTATAACGTTCTAAATAGTTGGATACCTGCTTAGCTGTCGTTAAATAGATAGATTCTGACATATTCCCTCCTTAATATTAATATTGGCTAAAACGTTGCTCTAAATACTCTTGGAAAAGACTGTAGACAAAAATAATCAAGACATAGAGAACTCCTACCAGAAAATAGATTTCGAAATATCGAAAATTTTGAGAAGCAATCATCTTTCCTTCACCGAAGATTTCCGTTACACCAATGGAAAAGGCTAGCGAGGTCTCTTTTAACAGACTTACAAAGTTATTGCCCAGCGGTGGTATCATAGTGCGCACAGCCTGAGGAATGATGATACGTCTATAGGTTTGAAAAGGAGATAAACCAATGGCTAGACCTGCTTCTAGCTGGCCTATATCAACTGCATTGATACTAGAGCGAAAAACTTCAATGCTGTAGGCCGCTTGCTTTAAGCCTAGGGCTAGAGTTGCCACTAAATTAGCAGACCACCTAGACCCTACTCCCAACAGCTGGGGTAGGCCAAAATAAATGACAAATAGAATAACAATAGTAGGAAAGCCTCTGAATACCAGCAAATAAAGCTCTACCAACCAGCGAAACAACTTATTTTGATAGAGATAGGTCAGCCCTGCACCTAGAATCAATGCCAGCAACATGGATATTATGGCCATTAGAATCGTAACTGGCAGATAGGCTGCTATTCTGGGAAGAATCTCGAACATATATCGCAAATCCATACGGTTACCTCTCTTTAGTTAGTGACTACTCTGATTTTTTCGACACATCTTCCCCATAATATTTTTTGGATAACTTAGTGATTGTGCCGTCTTTTTGTAATTTTTTAATGGTTTTATTGAAGTCTGATTTTAAGTTCTGACCTTCTTTCGTTTTGGCGAATGGATAAGCAGAAACATTCCAGCCAATGACTTCATCAATAATACGTAGATCCAATTTTTGTTCTTTAATCGTTTGCTGTAAAAATTGCCTTTGGTTAACCACGCCATCAACAGTTCCCTTATCAGCGTCTGTAAAAACAGCACTGCGATCATCATAAGTCTTGATGTTTACCTTAGAATTATAATCTTCTAACAGAGTAATATTGCTAGAACCAAGCGTCCCCGAGACGGTTTTTCCCTCTAGATCCGCTACAGAGTGATAAGGCGAGTCTGTCTTAACGGCAATTTGCGCTGCATAATAGCCAACTGGTTTTGAAAAATCATAAAGTTTTTCACGCTCTGGCAGGATTGTAATCCCGTTTGCGACGGTATCAATTTTTTTAGAATCTATCGCCGACAACAGGCCTGGAACATCTCCAATGATTTTCCACTCAACCTTATAGCCTAGATCTTTTGCAACAGCCTCAGTTAATTCAACATCAAAACCCTTCAAATTACCTGCATCATCTTTGTAAGAGTTAGGATAAGTTTGTGCAGTCGTTCCAACTCGGATAACCTTTTCATCAGCAGATCCACCTGATGAGGCTTGCTCATTCTTTTTAAGACCCAAAACTACTGCAATAACTAAAACAACAACAATAACCAGACCAACAATCGCTTTAATATTTTTCATAAACCATCCTCCTTAATAGCCGTAAGATTTAATGTCTGCTCATTTGAGCTTGTTGCTAATCATCATACTCCCAAAATTAGAGCTTGTATAATATATAAAAGCTATATAGCCATAGTTTCTCCTTATCACTCTGAAACAAGCCCCTTAAGATCGGGCTTGAGATACCACTGAATCACCAAGGTAGAGTCGGATTTGAATTTTTTTATCATGGCGATAGGCTCAACTTATCAATTTAACTATTCAAAGTTATTCTACCTACATCCATATAAAAAGGATTGGTTATCTGCTGTCTACAGATGACCAATCCCCCTAAAAGTATATTTAACGCTACTTAATCCGATAAATTATTTCTTATAAAGCATCAGCTGGTCGCAGTAAGACCGCAGCTTCCTGAGATAGATAGCCTTGATAATCAAGGCCAGCAAGCCGATAGACATATTCATCATTTTCTAACTCTTCGTAAATAAGGAGTGACTTGAACCATTTCAACATAAGCGGCCGTCCTTTCTGAAAATTAGGCTTAAAAGTCTGTAGCAAGACTTAAGAGCTGAGTTTTTATTAATGATACCACTTCCTACTAGCTCTGCCTAATCTATATTTCTTACTGCGGAGTATAACTTTTACTTATATATGTTTTTATAGCATCATCATATAAGCGGCCTGATCCAGTGTATACACGCCTATCCATAACCGTCAAGGATTGGGCTATCGCCATTTTCTTAACTTCAAGAAAGGGATTTTTCTTATCTTAACCATCAAAAAGGAGAGAACTAATCGAGCTCTCTCCAGAATATAGCTTTTCATCACCCACTACAGTTGACAAGGAGCCACTAAACTTTACAAAAAGAAAGAACCTAACCAAACGGTTAGGCACTTCCCGGAGATTATGAAAAAGAAAAGTTTATTTAGGATTGACTATAGTATACTCAATCTTACTTAAAGTGTCCTTAATATTTTAAAGGATCCAACTATTTTTTACCAAATTACGACACGATCTTCCGGAGCCCGCCACATATCATCGCCTTCTTTAACATCAAAAGTCTCAAAGAATTCATCGAAGTTTGGTATTTGAACATTGGTGCGAAGTTTCCCAGGAGCATGGACATCGATAGAAATCAAGAGCTGCAGATACTCTTCACGCGCCTTCATGCGCCAAATTCTTGCAAAATTAGTAAAGTAGTCCTCAGCAGAGAAATCAGCATCTCTTTTTGCAGCCTCGAGAGCTGCTGCCAAACCACCTAGGTCAGCCACATTTTCTGAAACTGTCAATTTGCCATTGACCTTACCGCCGGCAAAATCGATACCGTTAAACTGCTCTACAACCTTATCTGTGCGCTTTTTAAAAGCTACATAATCTTCGTCGGTCCACCAATTTTTCAGGCTGCCATTCTCATCAAAAGAAGCGCCATTAGTGTCAAATGCGTGAGAAATCTCATGAGCAATAACTGCTCCGATACCGCCGTAATTGGCCGATGAGCTCTGCTCCAACGAATAGAAAGGTGCTTGCAAAATAGCTGCTGGGAAAACAATTTGGTTCTGCTGAGGATCATAGTAAGCGTTAACCATATGGGCTGGCATGTGCCACTCACTGCGATCAACAGGCTGGTTCCACTTACTCCAGCTGTGGGCAATCGAAATCTCAGCTAGCTTCTGGGCATTTTCAAGCAGAGACAAATCCTCATCAATAACCTTTTTAGCATAAGTTTCCGGGAGTTTTTCTGGATAGCCAATATGCGGCGTAATAGCATTTAACTTGGTAATCGCCTTATCAATTGTCTCCTGCTGCAACCAGTTATTCTGAGACAGGCGATCTTTGTAGACATCAATCATAGTAGCTACCTTAGCCTCAACATCTGCCTTGGCTTGAGGGGAGAATTTTTGACCAGCATACCAAAGGCCAATAGCTTGATTGTAAGGGCCTTGAGCCAGATAATAGGCTGCTTTCTTCTTGTCCATGGGCTGAGGCGTCCCAGAGAGAGCACGATTATAAGCACCGGCCATAACACGGATATCATCAGTCAGATAGGAGGTGTAGGCTGTGGCGGCGCTTTGAACTAGAACAGCTTTGAGATATGGCCAGTTAGCCTCACTATAATAGTCCTTGGCAAAGTCGGTCCAGAAGCGCTCCTCAGGAACAATGACCTTGTCTGGCAACTGTCCTAAAATATCCCTGAAAATAGCATCTAAAGGCAACTCAGGAGCTAGCTTGATAAACTCTGCCCAATCATAAGGATGGTAGAGCTTGACATACTCAGAAGACTCTTCGTTAGAGAGAACGTATTGGGCTAACTTCGCATCAAGAGCGATAATCTTATCCAGCATATCCTTGATTTGGCTGTCAGAAAAACCAAATTGAGACAAAAGCTCCTCTTGGGACTGGCGCCAGAGAGCCAGAAGCTCTCTCCCTTTATCATTATCTGGAGCGTAATAAGTCGTATCCGGCAAGATGGTGGATGGTGCCTCTGCCCAGAGAACATTGGTTCTAGCATCCATAAAGTCCGGTGAGACCCCAAAAGGCAAGAGGTTAGGCTTACCTTGCATTTCTAGTTTAGCAATTTGTGCAGCAAAGTCTGAGAAAGAGGCATAAGCTTGATACTCTTCAATCAGGGGCAGCACAGGCGTTACGCCCAGCTTTTCACGTTTATCATAGTCAGCCACCAGACGGTGGAACTTGACAAAGTTCTCTAGGACGCTGTCCTGAGGTAAGTTCTGGCCTGCTAGCCATTTATCCGTTGTATTCAGCATCAGCTCCTCAATAGCGTCAGAAAGATCCGAAAAGCCACCCGTACGAGGCTTATCATCAGGTATAACGGCAGTCTTTTCCCACTCACCATTAACCGCATCAAAAAAATCATCTTGTAAACGTACCATAAAAATCTCCTCTTTCAAATATCAGTGGCTCTATTGTAACAAAAAAGTCCCAAAATGAGGACTTTTGAGGGATGTCTATCTACATAATGTGGAACTTTTGAGCGGAAGATTATCGTTAGCGGTCTCTTTCTTGATTTTTTTCAAAGCATCATAATCAGAGATTATAGTAGTTCCCCACAATTATATTATTGAACTTACTTCACAGTCTTCCCTTGATTTCTTAAGTCTGCGATAGTTTTTGTGACAAATACAAAGACAAACATCATCACCGTAATGGCGACAGCGTATAGGTAAATATTGCTGTACTTAATCTCCTCATAGTTTAATAACAGGGCTTCTTTTCGCATGAGGTAAAAGAAGACCATATTAAAGATCAGGGTCGTCACCAGTGTCACACCACCATAAGCCAGAGATTGGGTGAAACGAATAAGCATAGCCTGCTTATGGGAGATACCCAGAGTCGCCCATTGTTTGACCATCTGATATTCATTGAGAGAGGAGAGAATGGTTATAGATAGGATGTTAGCTAAGGCGACAATGAGGGGACCTGCTACAAAAAATAATAGGACCGCCATTGTTTCAGCCTTACCCGCCTCACTTGAGAAGTTCGAGTAAGCGACATCTGAAAGAATCATAAACTGTGAAATGAGGCTGGCCATGATAGCAATTGAGGACGTTAAAGATTTTAAATAGTCCCTATCCTGCAAGATGGTCCACTTAGCCAGAACAACGTTGTAAGAGGATGACCAGCCTAATAGCCACTTGGTCAATCTCACCTGAATATAGGGTGACATCAAGTTTAAAATAATGATATGTAAGGCTAAAATAAGAAGAATCGAACTGTCTATTTGCATCAGCAGCCTCTCGCTCAATCTAGTTTTACTAGTGATAGAGAGGAATGGCCAGGCTAATGTTACCCAAAGGACTAAGCTAATAAGAAGACAGCTGAGTCTCGCGATTTTAGGAACTTTGCCTTTACTTGAGTCAAAACTATCCCCAAGCAAGGCATTTTTATTTAATATCCTATAGGAATGGATAAAGCCACCAAGAAAGGCAACCGTAGCTAAGATGATAACAGTTAGTAGAAAAGATAAACCGTTAAAGGCAATGGGAATAGTCGGTAACATTTCTTTACCAACTAAGGTTTGCACATAGCTATAGTACCAGCGTGCACAGAAAATGGCGCAACTGCCGCCTATAGCACTGGTTAAACTAGCTAAGAGGGTCAACTGACCACTAATCAGAAAAGATAATTGGTTGCGACTGGCTCCATTAACTACCCATAAGCGATAATCCTCTTTAAAAAAATGGAGTAACAATTTAATTAAACCAGAGATTAAAAATAATAACGTCACACCACCAAAGATTATTGGGCCAACAAATATGGGCGCCGGCGTACCCACTTTGTTAAATACTTGATGGTGCTCTCGTACATTAAAAGCAATTACTAAACAGATACCAACCAATAAGCTAGAAGCAAAGAATAAGGGTAAGATACTCAGCCATTGTTTCTTAGAGTAACTGAATTGATAATAGATAAGTTTTAACATAATCAAGATGCCTCGCTATCTTTTACCTCAAGGGCCTGATAAAGCAGTTCTGCAGAAGGTTTTAGCAATTCCTGATCTAACCTGCCATCTCTTAAAATCAGTGCTCTATCTGTCTGACTAGCTAGCTCTATATCGTGGGTGACCATGATGACACATCTCCCCTGATTAGCTAGTTCCCGCAGCATGTCAAAAATGATGGTACGTGAGGAACTATCTAGAGCACCTGTGGGCTCATCCGCAAAAACGATTTGACTATCAGAAAGCAGGGTTCGAGCAATGGCTACCCGCTGCTTCTCACCGCCTGATAGGGTCGATACAGGCGCCATTAGGTCAGCTTGGAAATTCATGTGATCCAATAATGCTTTGATGGTATCTTTATCAACTTTCTTGTGCGATAATCTAAGTGGCAGGGCAATATTCTCTATCACTGGTAAAGCGGGGACTAGATTGTAGGACTGAAAAATAAAACCAATTTCTTCTCTACGCAGTTTTGAGAGCCTGCCATTACTCAATTGATAAGGATTGCGATGATTGATCTTAACCTCTCCCTGACTTGGCTCTGATAGGCTGGAAATACAGTTGAGTAAGGTGGACTTCCCTGATCCACTGATTCCCAATATAGAGATAAACTCCCCATAGCGAGTCGTGAAAGAAATATCTTTGAGGACCTCAATTTTTTTATTTTTAGCAATTTGAAAGTCCTTCGATAATTGTCTTATTTCTATAGCAATTTTGTTCATATATGATACCTCCTAATTATATCTTTATTTAATGGTCTCATGATTTTTCCCATAGTCCCTTTATCATTCTGATAGACAAATTATAACAAATCCGCTTTGCTTCTATTTGTCTATGTCGTGAACGGTCGTTATTTCACCCTGAACGGTTCAAAAGAGAGACTATCAACTTGGTTGGGGTACAAAAAGATCTTAAAGCTAGGGCCTTTGATTTTCTGACTTGTTTCTGCTTCCTCTTAGAATTAGGATGCAACTGTAAGCTGTCAGGAGGGATAGTCCCAAAATCAAATAAGGTACTGAAATTTGATGTGTATCGCCTACAGACAAAAGCCCATAGACACCATTGAAAGTAATAGGAATACGATTAACGGCAGCATGAAATAAGGCACAGATGAGGACAGATGCTCCCGCCCGACGTAAGGATGCCAGCCATAATGCCATAAAGAGCACACTGATAAAAAATACTAAGAAGGAATTTTGACCTCTATCCAACCACCACAAGGGCAGATGCCAAATCGTCCAAATCACAGCTACCAAGAATGTTGCTAAGGGAACATTTGTGACCTTTTCCAGCTCCGGCTGCAAGAAGCCACGCCACCCCGGCTCTTCATTGCCTCCGCCAATCAGGGTGATAATAACGATATTGATCACCCAATCAATCGGTAATAGCCATGAGGGAGCCTGGCCTACAGGGTCACCGCCTGATAGCAGAAAAGAGGCCAGTATTAAGAGTCCGATGAAAAGGACCAGCAGCTTCCACGACTTTTTAGTGCCTGAAAATAGAAAATGCGGAAGGTTCCTCCATGTTAGATTAAGAGCAGCTTTGGCTCCTAAAAATGGTCCAAAACTCGCTAATGTCATCAGGGGCATAAGCATGTACCCAGCATCATAATCTAATTTCTTGAGTACAATAGCCAGTCCCCAAAATCCCCAGGTCCAGATAAAGGTCCACACTAAGTAGGTTTTAACTCGATGTTTCATAAGACTACCTCCTAGCACTAAGCAAATAAGTATTAATACAATTAGGTCACGTCGTTCTCAGATTTACCATCAATTCATTTATATATAATTTTTTTATATATAAAATATACTGCTGTCCTTCAGAGATGTCAAGACAAATATATAAAATATTTATCTATTTAAATGTATACTCCAGTGGACAGACAAAAAGAGCCTAAGACAAAAGTCCAGACTCGTTAGCGCTATGCTAGATCTACCAGATTGGCGCAGTGGGCTAGGAGTAGCCAAGAAGTCTTATCCCTGCGCCAAGAGTTTATTCCAAAACAGGAAGACTGGACAAGTTTTTGCCCAGCCCAAATGAACCACTGCTGATTGGTAGCCCCTACTTATCCTTTGATTTTACAAGATGCGATTTTTCATCCTGACTTTTTGTCTGTATAATCAGGTTGGCAATGGCACTGCCACTTGCAATCAGGGCAAGCACTAAAACCGGCCAGATCCATAGATGATCTACAAGGGTCAATGCCCCCTTAAAAACGATATACATGGTAACGCTTAGGGACGCTATAATACTGAAGATAATCCCCGATAGTAATACTATTTTTGATTTTAGTCCTTTCATTGAATGACTCCTTTCTTTTTATACCTCACCGTCTTCAAAGATATCTGGTTGACTGGATTTTTTGAGGTCATGTTTGAGGCGCTGAATCTTGATGATTTGACCTAGAAGGAGAAGTAAGGCTAAGCCACACATGACCCAAATGAGCGACCGTGGTGGTAGATTACATAAAGAGAATACTAGACCCAGAATAAACATCGTTAACACTGACAAAATTTCATTTAAAAATCTTCGTTTTGAGGCGCTATCTGAGTAAAGCTTGAAATCAGGGTCCGTATGTCGGAAATAGCCCCAATGATTAAATTGCTCGACACAGGCAGCCCCTGTCTCTTGGACAAGCTCAATGTAGTCTGCCACTTCTTTTTTACTCTTGCGTCCAAAGTAATCCAGACGATAAGTATACTGGGAAGGCTGACAGGGCTCAAAGATATAGCTATATGCACCCTTGTGCTTTACAAAAGCCCAACCTTGCGCACTCATATCATTGAGCCAGTCTTCTTCTTTTTGAAAATCACCGAATCCAAAATATTTCCACTTAGTCATTTTTCTCTTCATCTTTCATCTCCTATTTTTTCAAATGCTTATGGCCATTATTGACCAGTTCTTCCAAACGTCTGATTTCTGCTTCTAGGGCTTTTTTACCTTGTTCAGTAATCAAATATTCTTTTTTCTTGCGTTCTTTGACCTCTGAAACAAGGACGATCCAGCCCTTTTTTTGCAGGTTGGTTAGCGCCCCGTAAAGCGTGCCAGCTGCCAGCTTAATGCGACCTTTGGACAGTTCCTCTACGTCCTGCATGATCCCATAGCCATGTTTTGGCTCAAGCAGGACCAGCAGGATATAGTAAACTGCTTCTGTTAGTGCCTGTGTACTCATATTTCCTCCTTATATCGTTATGCGATATATCAGTTTATGTAATAAATATATCATGCCACGATATATCTGTCAAGGATATATTTGGAAAAATAATAAAAAGTGCTCTGATTAGTCAGAACACTTTTCATATATGATTCTTTAGCTCTATTAGAAGTTTACTTCATCTGGTTTTGGTGCTTCTCCTACTTGGCCTTCGAGAGCATCGATAACTGTCATATCATCTGCTGTTAATTCAAAGTCAAAAACTTGGAAGTTTTCGACGATACGATCTTCATGGACTGATTTTGGCAGCGGTAAGAAACCTTTTTGCAAACTCCAGCGCAGAACCACTTGAGCAACGGTTTTGTTATATTTAGCAGCCAAGTCTTGAAGAGACTCAATGCTAAAAATCTTACCTGTTCCTAGCGGGCTGTAGGCTTCGCTGAGGATGTCGTGCGCCTCATTATAAGCCACCAACTCTTCTTGTTGGACGCTTGGGCTGAGGTAGATTTGGTTGACAACTGGTTTGATCTTAGCTGTTTCAAGCAGAGCATCTAAGTGGTGGGGTAAAAAGTTAGAAACACCGATAGATTTGATTTTGCCAGCTTCTACAGCTTCTTCCATGGCACGCCATGCACCGGCGTTAGCTTCTTTCCAGTTATCACGGAAGGCTTTTGGATTTGGCCAGTGAATGAGATAAAGATCCAAGTAATCGCAGTCCAGCTTAGCAATAGACTCATCGATAGCTGCCTTGGCAGCTTCATAAGAGTGGTTGCTGTTCCAGAGTTTAGTCGTAATGAAAAGCTCCTCACGAGGTACACCAGCAGCTTTGATACCACGGCCGACAGATGCTTCATTACCATAGATGGCAGCTGTATCAATGTGGCGATAACCGGCTTCAATAGCCGCCTTGACAGAACTTTCAGCTACATCACCATCTGGGGTTTGCCAAGTTCCAAACCCAAGGGCAGGAATTTTCTGACCATTGGCTAAAGTATAATCAAACATAGATTTTCCTCCAATCGAGATTGAGATAATAAGCCCCTAAAGCAGGCTGTTTATTATATATTTTATCACTTGGAGTTAACTCCAAGGCAAGTATAAGATACAAAGAAGCGACTTGTTTGGGGAAACTCTCTGGCTTGGCTGAAAAATAGGCGACATAAGCCACCACCGCCGCATCTTTAGACGCAAGGAAGTTGACCTTCTTTGAGAAGAATAGCCTCGTGTTCAGCTCTATAAGACACTAAGACTCTCAACTAGAATTTTAGGAGGGTGACAGTTTGCTTATAAGCAAGGCAACCTATCTCTAAAGTCCAAGCTGTTAAGTCGAGCCTAATTAGCAAGATACTAATGCTCAAACGCGATATAAACGAATAGCCAGTGCAGGTCTGTCCCAGCCAGAATTGCTCTTGCTTTGACTCTTTTCCTTAGTCTTTAACCAGAATAGCTAGCGTTTGATAAGCTCTGAGAGTGATGGTCTCCCCTAATACATCACCGTCATAATTGCTGAGGAGTACTTGGCCATTTTGGTAGGCTGGGTCTAATTCCAACGTCACCTCTTGAGCGTAGAAATTATTGAGGACCAGCAGGTGCTCACCATCAAGCTGACGCTCAAAGGCATAAACCTGCTGACTGTCCTTGTAGGCCGCCTTATAACTTCCTTCTGCTATCAGAGGCATAGTCTTACGCAGGCGAATCAGTTCTTTGTAGAAGGGATAAATCTTACCCGTTTTTTCTTTTTCTACATTGATGTCAGGGTAAGACTTGCTGACCTTAAGCCATGGGGTGCCAGTAGTAAAGCCAGCATTAGCAGAATTATCCCACTGCATAGGAGTACGGGAGTTATCACGTGATTTGGCCTTGATAATAGCAAAGGCCTCTTCTGCTGTCTTGCCCTGATCCAACATGATCTGATAGGCATTGATGCTCTCGACATCTACATAGTCATCCATGCTGTCAAAATCGGGATCAAGCATACCGATTTCCTCACCCATATAGATATAAGGGGTGCCGCGTGATAGGTGAACGCTAGCAGCTAACATGGTCGCTCCTTCATTGCGGAAATGCTTAACATCGACAAAGCGGTTGAGCGCCCGCGGTTGGTCATGGTTGTTTAAAAAGAGCGCCCGCCAACCATTGGCCTTGCTCATCGCCTCATTCCATGTGTGAAAGAGAGTTTTGAGCTCTTCAAAGTCAAAGGGAGTGATAGACCACTTTTGATCGTCCTTATAGTCTACCTTAAGGTGGTGAAAGTTAAAGGCCATAGATAGCTCATGGCGTTCCTCAGCCGAATACAGGATACAACTCTCAATAGTCGTTGAACTCATTTCACCAACGGTCATAAAATCATCGTCTTGACCAAAACTGGCCTCGTTCATCATACGCAGATAGTCATGAACAATGGGTTTGTCTGTGTAGGCTGGTTTTCCATCATCTACTGGACAGTCCGCCAGAAGCTCATCCTTACCAATCAAGTTGATAACATCGAAGCGAAAGCCTTTGACTCCCTTATCCCGCCAGAAATTAACAATTTTAAAAATTTCCGCACGAACATTTGGATTACGCCAGTTGAGATCAGCTTGGGTTTCATCGAAAAGATGGAGGTAGTATCTGCCTGTATCTCCAAATGGAGACCAGGCAGAGCCGCCAAACTTAGAACGCCAATCCGTCGGCTGATCGCGAATAATAAAGAAGTCCTGGTAGTAGGGATCGCCGGCTAAGGCTTTTTGAAACCACTCATGATCTGTCGAGCAGTGATTGAAGACCATATCCAGCATGAAGTCGATATTGTGACGCTTGCCAGTGGCAATCATCTCCTCAAAATCAGCCATAGTCCCAAAATCAGAATTGATAGCCGTATAATCTGACACATCATAACCATTGTCCCGCTGGGGGCTTGGGTAGAAAGGATTGAGCCAGACCATATCTACTCCTAGATCAGCTAAATAGGGCAGTTTCTCAATGACGCCGCGCAAATCTCCGGTACCCTTACCAGTTGTGTCTTTAAATGATTTTGGATAGATTTGGTAGACGACTTTTCTCTTATCAAATGTCATATATTTCCTTTCCCTTTATATAGTTAGAGAGGTTGAGACAATGTCCCAGCCCCTCTGATTTTCAAAACAACTTCTTAAACCATATTTATTTTAAATGTAGACGGCCAGCCACTGTAGTGATTGATGCTTGTTATCAAGTACTGACTCCTTAAATAACAAACAAGCCTCTGCCGTATCTTGATAATTGAACCCGCCTACGTTCCTGTGGAATTAGATAAATGTCGCTAGATTCTCAGTGAATCGTCACTCTATTTCGTAAATTCCTTTGGAACGCTTAACGGCTTAGTATCTTACTAATTGAACATGCCTACGACTCTGTGAAATTAGACTCGCTCTCCTAGAATCTTTAGGGATTCTTCGTCAAGCTCCCTAAATTTCTTTGAGTCGCTTAAGGCTTTGTATCTTATAGTTTACTTGCCGTTAGGATATCATCACCGCGTTTGACATCGTGTGGTAAGCTGCCTAGAGCATCCGTTTGGAAGTCATTCTGATTGGTTACAATGACTGGTGTTGCGACAGGATAGCCAGCAGCTGTGATCGCTTCAATATCGAAGCTAATCAATTTATCGCCAGCCTTAACTCGGTCACCTTGGTTAATGTGGGCTGTAAATCCTTGCCCATCAAGATTAACGGTATCCATGCCAATATGCATAAGCATTTCCAAGCCTTGATCTGTCACCAGACCAACCGCATGTTTGGTTGGGAAGAGTACAGAGACGGTGGCATCAACGGGGGCAACCAATTCCCCTTCACTTGGTTCAATCACAACACCTTGCCCCATCACTCCTTGTGCAAAAACTGGATCAGGTGCTTGACTGAGCACATCTACTGTTCCTTGGAGCGGACTTTGCACCGTAATCAAGGTACCGCTTTCGACTTCTGTTGTTTTCTTAGCTTCTGCAACAGCATCTACTTGAGGTGCTTTGACAGTTGCATCTTCCGTCTTGGTAAAGAGGCCGATACGGCGAAAGACCACAGTTAGGACAAAAGGTACTACAATCGCAATAACCATCAAGATGGCAAAGATAATCATATACTTAGCCTGAATAGATAGAATTCCCGGCAGACCACCGATACCGATGGCGTTAGCGGTAACATTGAAAGTCGTACAGAGAAGACCAGCGATAGAAGAACCAATCATTCCAGCGATAAATGGATAGATATATTTTAGATTGACACCGAAAAGGGCAGGCTCTGTAACGCCCAGATAAGCTGAGATGGCAGCAGGTAGGGAAATTTGCGCCTCACGTTCATCGTGGCGGTTCATCCAATAGTAGGAAAGAACAGCTGAACCTTGGGCAATATTAGAGAGGGCAATCATCGGCCAGAGACCTGTACCTCCGCTATCTGCCACCAATTGGGTATCAATGGCATTGGTCATGTGATGAAGACCTGTGATAACAAGCGGTGCATAGAGGGCACCGAAGAGAGCACCAAAGAGCCATTTAACAGGGCCCGTTAAACCAGCCAGAACGACGAAAGAAATTCCCTTACCGATAGTCCAACCGATTGGCCCCAAAACTGTATGGGCCAAAATCAGGGCTGGCATTAAGGATAAGAATGGTACAAAAATCATAGAGACAACTTCTGGAATATGTTTGCGCCAGAAGCGTTCCAGATAAGCTAGGGATAAACCAGCTAAGAGGGCAGGTAAAACCTGAGCTTGATACCCGACTTTTTCAACGGTAAAGAAACCGAAATCCCAAGTCCATTTAGAGGCAATCTCAGCTGCTGGGGTTGAAGCAAAATCGTAAGCATTGAGCAACTGGTTAGGTGAAATCAAGCAGATCCCCAAGACAATTCCCAATATTTGACTGGTCCCCATCTTGCGGCTGACCGACCAAGTAATTCCTACTGGCAGGTATTGGAAAATAGCTTCACCCGGCAGCCAGAGGAAATCATTAATCCCATGCCAGAAGGTAGAAACCTCTACAATGGTCTTGCCATCAAGAGCTGACCACTGAACCCCCTCCAAGATATTGCGGAAGCCGAGAATCAGACCACCAACGATGATGGCAGGTAAAATCGGCGTAAAGATTTCTGCCAGCATGGATAATGACCGCTGCAGCCAATTTTGATTTTTCTGAGCTGCTGTTTTAGCTGCTTCCTTAGAAACACCCTCTATTCCTGAGACAGCCGTAAAATCATTGTAGAAAACCGGTACGTCATTACCAATGATGGCTTGAAATTGACCAGCGTTGGTAAAGGTTCCCTTAACTGCTGGGATTGCTTCTAAGCGCTCAATATCTGCCTTACTTTCATCATTTAAGACGAAACGCATACGAGTTGCGCAGTGGGTAACCGCAGCAACATTTTCCTTGCCCCCGATTGCTTCCAGCATCTCGCGGGCATCTTGTTCAAATTTTCCCATGTTGACTCCTTTTGTGATAAAAATTGTTTACATACAAGATTGATTAGTTTAACAGTAAGATTATAAGTTATCGAAATCGTCAATAAAGCTTTGCAAGGCAAGTCCTCATGACCTCTCAGCGTGCGGTCAATAGGCTACCATATTAGTTTCATTCCAACTTCTAACAATCTATGGCTCGTTTGCCAAAATGTCATCAACCTTGCGAAGCTGAGAGCTAGAATAACAAAATCAACGATTAAGTAATAGTGATTATTATCCCTGCTCCTTTTTTCTGTTTGCGCTTTCATTTTATCTTATCGAGCTATGCTCATGCAACTTGTCTGGACAATTTCTTTGATTTTTTAACCTTTTTTCTTAACTTGTATGGTAAACTAAAAACAAGCCGAGCTAATTAGACGGGCTGCTCTCTTGTGAGAAAAGTTTTACCTGCCTAGAATCTCACTGATTCTTCCTCAGGTTTCTTATTTTTCTTTGGAGTGCTTAACAGCCTTGTATCTTATAGGAGAATTATTGATGAAAAAATACCAAAAGGTTTTTCAGGATTTGGAGATCAAAATTGCAGAAGGGCTCTATCCTCCTGAGACCGCATTGCCTAGTGAAAACACTCTAACGAAAACCTATCAAGTCAGCCGCGATACGATCCGAAAGGCTCTAAAATCGTTAGAAAAGGCGGGCTTAGTCCAAAAATCTCAAGGAAGACAGACGCTGGTGCTGCGCCATCAACACTTTAATTTTCCGGTGTCTCATTTAACCAGTTATCAGGAGCTAGTCAATACTTTAGGAATGGACTCTCAGACTAAAGTTCTAGCCTTAGATCGACTGATTGTTGATCAAAAATTGCAAGAACTCACAGGTTTTCCCGCCAGCAAGCAGGTCTGGCGTATCATACGGCAGCGTCTTGTCAATGGCACAGCTTCGGTTGTTGATACTGACTACCTACTGATTGATTGCGTTAAGCAGATGACCAAGGAGATTGCCCAGCACTCGATCTATGATTACTTGGAGAACCAGCTACACCTTTCTATTGAGGGGGCTAAAAAAGAAATTACCATCGAGCAGATGACCAATCAGGATAAAATTTGGCTTGATGTGGGTGCTGAACACCATGCTGTATCTGTCAGATCCCGTGTTTATTTGGCCGACGGCCGGCAGTTCCAATTTACTGAAAGCCGACATTTGCTTGAAAAGTTTCACTTCGTAGACTTTGCTAGGCGGAAGAGGCAAGAGCCCTAAAGGTACATGACTGACTGTCTGTCCCTCTCCCCATCCTTATATAAGAATAACCCCTGAGCCTCTTTTATAGGGCTGGTTTTCTTTTTGGCAAAAAGTTAGAAATAAATCACATTTTATCTTGTCCCCAACCGGAAAATGTGATATATTTATAACGTAAAGAGGTGAGGTATTTCTAACAAATCCTCCATCAAATCAATTATTTAGAAAGCAGGTGGTTATTATGCAAAAAACTGGTAATTATAAATGGCCTGTCCTTATTTCTATGGCCACTACGACGGCTGGCATCGCCTTTGGGGTTTTCGCTAGCCTCGGTTTCAATCGTCCACTCGCTTATTTTGTCCTCCTTGCCGCAATCATCGGAGATTTATTGGGTCTCTGGGGATTGAGGTATCAGTTAAGAAAAGACAGGGAGGCCAACCATACTTAAAAATAAGAAATGGCTTTACTGGATCTGGCTCCCCCTCTTAATCCTCGTCTATTTTTTGACTCCGGCCAGTCATCCAGTTTGGATTAAGAGGCTTATTTTTACGCTTGTCAGCCTCTTTGAAATTCTAGTATTTGGCCTTATGTCTAAAGTAAGCCCAATCAGCAGGAAAGAGCAGGGGTTCGGTCTGACAGAAAAAATCTATTTGCCCACAATCTTTTTTGCTATGGCTGTCTACACTTTAGGCATTGGGATTTTAACTCCTGACAGCCAACCAGCTTGGATTAAACAGCTTTTTATTGGCGGAATGTTCTTTTTGCTCTTGCTTCTTGGTGGCTATTTCTGCTTTAAAAAAACCATAGAGCGACCCGATGAGCGCTTTTACCAAGATTTAGCCAAGGCAGCGACTTTATGTCTGGTCTTAATGATCGGCTCGCTCCTTGGTCTGACAATCATCACCAGCTGGTTTCCTTTCTCTCTGACACCAGGAGCTCTGTTTATCTATCTTGGCGCTTTGCTCAACCTTTTTGATGTCTGCTTCTGGATTTTTGAAAAGGGTGATTAGGTATGGCTAAAATTATTACTAATTTAAAAGAAATACGCGAAAAAGCGCAAATGACCCAACAGGACCTAGCAGATGCCGTAGGCGTTCGCAGGGAAACCATCCTGCATTTGGAAAATAATCGTTACAATCCCTCACTGGAATTAGCCTTCAAAATCGCAGAAGTTTTCAACTTACAGGTTGAAGATATCTTTCAAAGAAATAAAGGAGCCGATTAAAGGGAGCGGAATCAACTTAAAAAATGAAAATTTTGGTTTTCACCACGTCCTAGTTTTAAGGTGGTGACCTAAAACGGTCTCTCCCCAGACCGTTTCACTCCCACTCCCTGTGCAGGGGTAATACTTCTTGGCGTAGCCAACAAGTCTTGCTCCCAACCGCCGTACCAAGAATTGATTCCAAAACAAGAATGCTGGGCGAGTTTTGCCCAGCATTTTTTTATACATTTAATTAGCTTGATTAGTTGGATAACGCGAAAGATAGCTTGATAAACGAGAAACTTTTCTTTTCAAAATTCTAATCTACTGATTTGAGGGCTTCCAGCATATCGACTGTTTTTAGTCTGCGATAGACGACCCAGCCCAGAACGATTAAGATAAAGGTAATCACTGCCAGAGGCACTAGATAGACATAAGGATCTACCTGAGTAGGATAAACTGTATCTTGGCTCATCATGGCAATAATCACACCATGGAGATAATAACCACCGACCAGACCTAGAATCATGCCAATCACCGATAGCAAGATGGTTTCGCGATAGATATACATCATGACCTCTCGGCTATGAAATCCCAGAACCTTGATGGTTGAGAGCTCCCGAATACGTTCAGCGACATTAATATTGGTCAGATTATAGAGGATAACAATAGCTAGAACGATGGAAACCACAATGAGAATGGTCATGGAGGAATCGAGGCCATTAACGGCTGTCTTCACCATCGTAATCATGGATGAGTTTTGCGTCAGAGAAGCAACACCTGCTAAATTCAGCAAGTGACTAGATTGCTTAGAAATATCTGACTGGGAGCTATCCTTCAGCTTAATCAGTTCACCATTATGAGTTGCTTTTTGGCCAAAAACGTTTTGGTAGTAACTATCCGACATAAAGATGTAGTGACCAACATTCATATCCGCTAGGCCTGCAACCTTAATGGTTCGTGAATGGCCGTGGTCATCTTTTAGGGTGAGAGTATCGCCTTTTTTGACATCATAATAGGCGGCTAATTTTTTGGAGATTAAAGCACCTTGATGATCCAGATCAAGCGATTTATTAGTTTTAGGATCACGCAGGCGGATAAAGGAGCCAAAATCTTTTTGGTTCGTCGACATGATGGTAATGCTTTTCTTCTCATCCTGACCGCTAATTTTTTCATCAATGGTCTGAGTATGAACAGCCTGATAATCAACTACCTTGTCCGAATTCAAAAAGTCATCAACTTGCTGTTTTTCTGTTTGATTGGCCTGATCATTGCGCAGAATCAGCATATCGTAAGGGGTCAGCTGATTAAACTGGCGCTCTACGATTTTTCCTAAAGACGATTGCAACCCCAAACCAGCAAATAGCAGGGCCACAGAGCCAACAACGCCAAAGATGGTCATGACCATTCGCTGTTTGTAGCGGAAGATATTTCTAATCGTAACTTTTTGAGTAAAGCTCAAGCGCTGCCAGATAAAACTGATTCGCTCCAGTAAAATCTTAGAACCGCTGACTGGGGGTTTAGGACGCAAGAGCTGGGCTGGTTTTTCTCTTAATTCTCGTCTAGCAACCAAAAAGGCAGGAAGGGCAGCACTGATAAGGGCTAAGAGCAAGGATAAAACAGTATAAGACCAATAAAAATAAAAATGCGGCCGGCCCAATATGGTCAATTTTGCAGGATTCTGAGTCAAGATATAAGGTAACAGATAATGCCCGCCCAAAACACCAATAAGGGTTCCCAACAAGCCAGCAACAAGCCCATAAATGACAAATTTCTTGAGAACATCGCCATCAAAGTATCCTAGAGCCTTGAGAATACCAGCCTTGTTGCGTTCCTCATTGACAAAGCGGGTCATGGTCGTAAAGGTCACCAAAGCTGCTACAAGGTAGAGAACAACGGGAAAGATGTCACCGATGCGATCAATATTACGACTGATATCACCATAGGTCCGATAACCATTACTTCCGGGTAAGGTCGTACGACTGTAAGACCTGTAGCTAGGAGTTGGCAGTGTTTTTAGGGCAGCCTTAGCGTTTTGGATACTGGCCTGACTTTTAGCCAGCTTGGTCTTGCCTTGACTTATGGCAGCCTCTGCAGCCTGCAATTGCTGACCGCTTAGGTAAACTAACTGCCGCTCCTGCGCTTCCAGTCGACTCTTAGCTTGATCGACCTGAGATTGGGATTTGGCAAGCACTGCCTGTTTATCCTTTTTTATAGCGGCTAAACGCTGCTCCCCATTATCCAGCAGGCTATCATCCAAGGCTTCTTGCTTTTCCTTTAGCTTCTTTTTATAGTCACTAGCGTAGGGATTCAGGGATTGTAAATCTCGGTAGCGTAAGCGGGCTAAATTATAAACATCACTTGCAAAACTGTCTGCTGTCGTGACAGCATAAGCAGCTAAATCACCATCTCCTGCTGTAGAAGTTCCGAGATTTTTTGTTGACCAAATCTCAGAAGAATTGACAAAACCTACAATCTTGTAAGTTGTATGCTTTAGAATCCCTTGGGATTTTTGGGTGAAGCTAATCTTATCGCCTAGCTGATAATCCTTTTTTAGAGATGATGATAAAGCTATCTGATCAGGCTTGCTAGGCAGTTTTCCTGATACTATCTTATAAGACGATAATGTATCCGTTTTGGAAAAGATCCGCACTGCATCGTCTTTTCCTTTGATACTAACATCTGTCATGTAGCCATATTCGACCTTGGCTCCTCTGATCCTATTTAATTCTCTTTGATCGGTCTGGCTGAAGCCAGCACTAGCAATAACAGAGAGGTCCATGGTATGATGACGCTGCAAATAATCACTAGCCGTCCGTTCCATATCAGGGGCAGTCACCTTGAGTCCAATCAGGGCAAAGGCGCCTAGGAACATCAGGGTCATAATGGAAATAAAACGACCGCTAGAGCCTGTGAAAGATTTCCGAATATCCTTCCAAAATATTCTCTTCATATCTAAATGCCTCCTAATATTCCAAACTAGCAATATCTTGAGGATAGTCGTTGATTTCAATACTGCTAACCTTGGCATCATGCATGTGGATAACCCGATCAGCAATTGGGGCTAGAGCTGAGTTGTGGGTCACGATGATAACAGTTGCTCCTTGCTTGCGAGACATATCCTGCAGAATCTGCAGAACCTGCTTTCCTGTCTGGTAATCCAGAGCCCCCGTCGGTTCGTCACAAAGCAAGATCTTGGGGTTTTTAGCCACAGCTCGAGCGATGGAAACCCGCTGCTGTTCCCCACCCGACAGCTGGGCTGGGAAGTTATCAAGACGCTGTCCCAAACCAACTTCTCTTAAAGTTGCAGCAGCATCACGGGCGTCAGTAACAATCTCTGAAGCCAACTCGACATTTTCCTTGGCCGTCAAATTCGGGACGAGATTATAAAACTGAAAGACAAAACCCACGTCTGTCCGCCGATAATCTGTCAGTTGTTTGGAGTTGAAATTAGCAATATCCGTCCCATCAATGAGGACCTGCCCTTCATCATTGCTGTCCATACCGCCTAGGATATTGAGGATCGTTGATTTACCAGCACCAGAAGCTCCTAGAATAATCACTAATTCTCCTTTTTCAATTTCAAATGTAATATCCTTATTAGCAACAATCTCCGTGTCCCCCATTTGGTAACGTTTAAAAGAATGTTTCATTTCAATATAAGCCATTGGTAATATCTCCTTTATTAAGATACATAGGGCCGATTCGCTTGGCGAAAATTTCCGACAGAAAAATAGGAGAGTGACGACATGTGCTTAACACACGAAGAGGTTGGTCTTTTATCCGAGGAAATTAGGCCCGTGTTCAATTACTAAGATACGGCAAAGGCTTGTTATCTAAGCGCCTCGCACTTGATAACAAACGCCAATCACTATGGTGAATTGGCTACCTCCTCCCCCACTAACTTCGTTTGGTTAGTAAAATCGACTAACCAAACGAAGTGTCGCAGCCCTGTTTAATTTATTTATAGACCTAGATATTATAAGAGAATTTTATAAACTATAAAAGACCTAAAAATTGACAGCCTGTCAAGCTAGCTTTCGTTCATAAGCCTTATAACAAAGGAACCCTAAGTGAAAGAAGGCCTGAGCTTGAGAAGACATTTGACAGGCTGTCAATTTTTTTATAAGATTAGCTTCATACAAGGAGGGACTATGGTTCAAGGTAGTAGAGAAAGTATTATCAATGCTGTATTTAGAATTGCTTCTAAAAATCCAGACAAAAATACCCTTACGATGACAGAAATCGCAAGGGAAGCTGGGATGTCACGACAGGCTATTTACCAAAAGCATTTCAGTAGCGTGGATGAGATCTTCGATTATATCCATAGATCCATGACAGAGGAAGGTTTTGCGACCTTTAAACGAAGCCTGGCTGATCCTAGTATTCATTCTATTTACGAGGCTGTCGCTAGAGACGTTATTCCCAAAGTCTATCAAAAGCGGATACAAGCGCGGATCCTCTATCACACCTCTATTGACGGCAGAGCCTTCAAATTTCTTGAAGAGAGTTATTTGAAGCTCCTCTTAGAAGCAGATGATATCTATATTATTAATAAAAGTCCCTTGATGACGCCCAGCATGATTAAGATTGTCATCAACTACATTTTTGCCCTAGTTGGCGAGTGGGTAGCTGAGGACTTTCCTGAACCACCGGAGATTTTTGCCAAAACTTTTTTAACCTTGATGGAGACTGCCCCTAAGGACCTCGTCAATGCTAAACCAAAAGTGAATCATAAAAACTAACGGCTGATAAACCCGCATTTTTGCTGTCCAGAAGCTGTTCTTGTGGCATTATACTCCTTATCTTTTATACACGAAAATCCCTTCAGAGCAAAGGGATTTTTCTTATATTTTTGCTAGGTAAGCACAAGCTAGCAACTCAGGATTTAGGTATGCTTTCTTATCATGATACTAGGAGCAATCCCGTTCCCAAGCTCTTCTACTCTTTAACAAAGCGATCTAACAGACTCACAAATAAAAAGATAGCAACAAAAATAACAGTGATGGTAGCACTAGCTGGCGTCTCCCAATAATAAGAGAGAACGATACCAAGAAACATACCAATAAAGCCAATCCCAATAGCAGTGAGGATGACCCCCTTGAAACTATTAGCCATGCGCATCGCAATAGCTGCCGGTAAAATCAAAATAGTTGAGACTAAAAGAGCCCCAGCTGCGGGAATCATAAGAGCAATAGCAACTCCAGTCACAATATTAAAGGCCAGTGACATCCACCGAACAGGCAAACCATCTACAAACGCTGTATCCTCATCAAAGGTTAAAATATACATGGGACGAATAAAAAACACGGTAAGAAATAATACAAGGACAGCTATAGCAAACAAGAAAGAAATCTGTTCCTGATTAATTGTAACGATAGATCCAAAAAGATATTGGTCTAAGCTAATATTAGAACTGCTCGTTTTACTCATTACAAGGAGAGATACAGCCAAGCCTGATGACATTAGAATTGCTGTAGAAATTTCATTATAATATCGATAAATCGTTCTCAAGTATTCTAAAGCTACTGCTGCTACAACTACAACCAAGATAGTCATCCAGGTTTTATTCCACCCCAACAAAACTCCAAAAGCAACTCCAGCTAAGGAGACATGACTTAGAGTGTCGCTCAATAAACTTTGTCGTCGTAAAATAAGAAATAAACCCAAAATTGGTGAAAAAAAACTCATTGCTACCACAGCTAGAAACGCTCGCTGCATAAACTCATACTGAAATATCTCAAGCATCTGCTCCACTCTCCTCCTTATCATGGATATTAAAACAGCGCCAAGGCAAATCCAGATTACGAACCAAATGGATATTTCGATCAGCATAATCTTTAACTTCATCAGGATCATGCGTAATCATTAAAACTGCTTTTCCATGCTTATGAGCACTATGATGCATTAGTTCATAAAAAGTCTCTGTCGTTCCAGCATCCATACCCGTTGTTGGTTCATCAAGAACAAAAACATCCGGATCCGAGGCAAACATTCGGGCAATGACAGCTCTTTGTTTTTGCCCCCCACTTAAGGCTCCTATTTTTTTTTGGCGATTTTCCCACATTCCTACTGCTTCTAAACTAACCTTAATATGCTCTTCATCATGCTGAGAAAGCCTGCGAAACCAGCCATTACGAGGATAGCGTCCTGACTTAACAAATTCGTAAACAGTAGAGGGGAACCCTGCATTAAAGCTAGCTATCTGTTGGGGTAAATAAGCTAAGCGTAACTTTTTACCCTCCTTATTGATTTCAGAAATATGTACTTGTCCATGTTTTGGCTTCAAGATACCCAAGGTAGCCTTAATCAATGTAGACTTGGCAGCACCATTCTCACCTGTCAACGTCACAAATTCGCCACTATTGACATGGTAGTAGATACCTTCTAACACTGGCTCTGCATCATATTGAAAGGACAGATTCTCAACCGTAATATATCTCACTTATTAAACTCCCTTTCTAGTTTTTCAAGGAAAGATGCAATCACCTCTTGGTCCTCCACAGAAAAATCCTCTAAAATATTATCATAAACAGATAAGGTCGCCTGATGATGCTCATCATGCTCCTGAGCTACATTTTTGGCGATTTCTGTCAAACTATAATATGAAATCCTAGCATCTGCACTATCTTTCGTCGTCACCAGCAAATCCTGTCTAATCATCGCCTTAACCGCCTTAGTTACTGCTGCCTGACTAATATTCAATCGTTTAGCTAATTCAGAATTTGTAAGACGCTCTTGGGCTAAGAGCATTAGAATATGTTCTTGAGTATTAGTCAACTCCAAATCAGATTGACAACGCCCTAACAACAACTCATTTTGATGTTCAGCCAAAAGTAGGATAGTATTAAAAAAACGATCTAAATGATGAGCTAAATCTGACATAAAAACTCCTTAACTAGTTAACAATTAGTATCTTAACATCTCGCATCTAAACCGTCAACCCCCACACCTATCTAAGTAAAAAAGTTTACAAATGAAGTTCTCCAGTCACCCCCCCCTAGCCTGCCTCCCAAAACACAAAAAAAGAGAAGGACTTCCTCCTCTCTACTAAACTCCGCCAGTAGGACTCGAACCTACGACATCATGATTAACAGTCATGCGCTACTACCAACTGA
>NZ_JBZFUL010000010.1:0-72403 GCF_058314515.1 Streptococcus sp. ELY_137 | reverse complement strand
AAATGATGGGCTTTAGCAGTATAATGTAGGTGGTTCATTTGGATTACCTCTGCTGTTTTTTTCTCATTTGCAGTATAATCCAAATGAACTTTTTTGTTAACTGTTTTTAACTAGCACCACAGGTATGTAATATATAATTGATCTAGTGGTATGTTTGATTCAAGGGCATTCAAAATGTATCTTGATTGTAATATGCAAACTATTTAAGAGAATATCTCATAGATATACCTATTACAAAAGATTAAAAAACCAGAATCATTAAATTATATAAATATATTGAAACTTTCTTGAGTTCTATTATATATAAATGGTAGAATTTAGTAAATATCTAGTATTTAAGATATTTATTAGATTTATTGATCACTAGGAGAAGTTTTATGAATAACGAGATAATTGAACTAATTGCTACTGTGTCAGGATTTGAAACAGAAGAAATTAATTATAATGACTATTTACAAGAAGACTTAGGATTTGATTCAATTATGATGATGGATCTTTACCAGACTATTGTAAATTCAAAATTAGAATTAAATGTACAAAATATTACAAAAGATAAATTACGTACAGATGTAACAGTCGATAACTTTATAGAATTATTAGGTTCAAAAGCAAAGGGTGAGGTCGGATCTCAGAATAAAATTGTTTCAAGTCAGTTAGAGGAGATCCAAGAGTTTAAAAAGTACTTCAAATCAAAATCTAGTCAAATACCGTATTTTAAGAAAAATCAGGGTGTGGCTAAAAATACAATGTCAATAGATGGTAAAGATTACATTAATTACTCTACTTACAATTATTTAGGATTAAACGGTAGCTTAGAGGTTTCTGATTATGCTATTAAGGCTATTAAAAAGTACGGAACTTCAGTATCTGGTAGTAGATTACTTAGTGGAGAGATTGAGATTCACCAAAAACTTGAACAAGAGATTTCATCGTTCCTAGGAACAGAGGATGCTCTTGTTCAAGTTGGAGGACATAGTACCAACATTAGTGTGATAACTAGTCTAGTAAATTCACAAGATTTGATAATTCATGATTCACTAGCGCACAATAGCATTATTCAGGGGGCTATTTTTTCTGGCGCACAAAGAAAATCTTTTAGTCATAATAATATGAATAATCTAGATAGACAACTTTCTCGATTGCACACAAAATTTAGAAGGATTCTAATTGTTGTCGAGGGAGTCTATTCGATGGATGGAGATATTTGTGATTTACCTGAACTTATTAAAATAAAAGATAAGTATGGTGCGATGTTAATGATCGATGAGGCGCACTCTTTTGGAACTATTGGTAAAAATGGCAGAGGTGTCACAAGTTATTTTAATATAGATCCAAATAATATTGATATTCTGATGGGAACATTGAGTAAATCTGCAAGTAGTTGTGGAGGTTATATAGCAGGTAATCATGATCTGATTAATTATTTAAGATACAATATGGGTGGCTTTATTTTTAGTTGTGGAATTACTCCGTCTAATGCTGCAGCTGCTTTAAAATCAATAGAAATAATGAAAAGAGAAGATATTAGCAGTACCTTGATAAGCAATTCTAAATATTTTTTATCTAAAATGGAAGAATTAGCAATTAATACAGGATTAAGTGGGGATACTCCAATTATTCCTTGGATAATTGGAGATTCAGATAAAACACTGATGATCTCAAATAAGTTATTTGAAATGGGAATTAATGCAATGCCAATTATTTATCCTGCAGTTAATGAAGAAGAAGCTAGAATTAGGTTTTTTATTTCAAGTTTACATACTCAAGAGGACTTGGATAAGACTATTGAGGCTATTAAAAGTATTCAAGAAGATTAAGAAATTGTAATGAGGAAAGATGAGTAAGTATAGAAGTAGTCAATTTAATAAAATAAATAATATTATCAAAATTTTATCTAGACTAGGTAATTTGAATAGCACTCTGTTTGAATTAAGTATTTTTTCTAGAATGGAAAATTTTATAAAGGTTATTTGCTTAAAAATTTATGTTAATAATGTAAGGAAAGTAAATGAGCAAAATAATATCATAAGCAGTTATTTTGAATTACTTGATCAACTTGGAATGTTAGAAGTTGTAAACAATAAAAAAAGAATTAAAGAAGAGTATCTTATAAATAAAAGATTGCAAACAAGATTAGCAAAAGATTATAACTATATTGTTAATAATTTTATTTATCGAAAAAATAAATTCAAAACAAATTTAAATAAATATCTCCTCTCTTTGATTGAATATTTATTAGTTTTAGAAAATATAAATTTAGAAACTCAGATAGAGCCTGAATTATCAGAAAATTTCTATTCTGATCTAGGTTCACAGGCCTTTGAATTATTTAATAAGAAAAATTTTGCAAAAGTAGTCGACGGAGTAAAAACTCACTCAATATTAGATATTGGTTGTGGGAATGGAAATTTTATTGACTATTTTATAGAACGAGGAGATATTAAATCAGTCACTGGAATTGAAATGCAGTCAGATGTTGCAGATTATTTGAAAGTTAAATATCAAAATAAAAATTATATACATATATACTCTGAAAATATTTTACAATTGAAATTTGATGAAAAGTTTGACTTTATCAATATGAGTTATATGTTATTCTATTTATCCTTTGAAGAACAAATTTCCTTATTTTCGAGCTTACCAAGCAACTTATCAGAGAATGGGATGATAGTTGTTTGTCAATATTTTGGAAATATCGAAAATATTCAGATTGAAGTGTCTAAAAATAAGCAGAGATGGAAATTTTTGGATAGGTACAAATTTTCTATCAGTCAAAATGTACTTTATTCAGAACTTCTTTTAAATGCAGCTATAAAATCATTCGATACTTTACCAGAATATAATAAATTTGCTGAAGTATTAGATAAAACTGGATTTGAAATCAAAGAAGTATACCCAGCAGATGACAATTTTTATTCTTTTTACTTTTGTATAACAAGAAAATAATTGGAGAAATTATGATTAAAATAGAGAAGATAAAAAAAGTGTATAATTCAGGCCAGGCTAATGAGTTTGTTGCATTAAAAAATATAACTTGTGTAATAAATGAAGGAAGTTGGACTACGATTGTTGGAGCATCTGGATCAGGAAAATCGACATTTTTGAAATGTATTTCTGGATTAGAACAAATAACTTCAGGCACAATTAATTGTTGGGGCAAAGAATTAAATTCAATTTCGGAAAAATCACTGCTTGATTTAAGAAGAAAAAAAATGAGCTTTGTTTTTCAAGATTATAATTTAATTGATGACTTGAAAATGATAGAAAATATATTTTTAGAAAAAGAACAAAGTTCAGAAATAATTGAACTAGTTCGAAAGTGGGGAATATCAGATGTTTTGTACAAATTTCCTAATGAATGTTCTGGCGGACAGAGACAAAAGGTTGCTATTTTAAGGGCATTAAATCAAAAGAGTTCTATAATTTTTTGTGATGAACCAACTGGAGCGCTTGATACGAATTCTTCAAAAGATGTGTTACAAGCTCTAAAACAAGTGAATGAAGAATATGGTACTACCATTGTTATGGTAACACATAATAATTTGATAAAGGAAATATCAGATTTTGTTATTACTATACATGATGGGGAAATTTTATCTTATCAGGAAAATGGCAATGTAAAAGGTGTAGAAGATGTTCAGTGGTAGAAATATATTTCTTAATAGAGTATTGAGGCGAGTAAGAAAAAACATAGTAAAATTATTATCAATTTTTTTACTAGTATTCATTACAACGACATTATTTGTTGGTTATTATGTAGGAACAAGTAGTGTTTTATCATCGATTACAGAATTTAATAAGACAAATATTTTAGAGAAAGGCCATTTTGTAACTAGCAAACCCTTATCAAAAAAAGATTCAAATATTGAAAAGATTGAATATACTGAAATTTCAAAAAGAAATACGACAATTAGAGTATTTAAGAAGTCACAGTCTATTAACCTATATCAAGTAACTAAAGGAAAAGATATTAATAATATTGATGACATACTAGTTGACAATAATTACTTGCAGGCACATAAATTAGATATAAATGACTCCATAGAATTGTCGGGGAGTGATTTCCATATATCTGGAGTAGCAATTGCTCCAGATTATATTATGAGCAAAAAAAATGATTTAATTCTTCAACCTAATTCAAAATCTTTTGGAGTGGCATACGTATCTGAGCGCACGTTTGATAAATATTTTAAAAACAATAGTCATTATTATTATGCATACACTGGTGATAAATCTATAAAATTTTTAACGGAAAAATATAATATATTATCAATAATTGATAGTAAAAACGATTCAAAAGTAAAACAAGTAATAGGTGATGCAAAATCTCCTAAGAAATTATCTCTAGTTATTATTTCATTATTTTTAATCATTACTATTATTTTAATTTCTATATATTTCATAGAGATTAAAAGGCGAGAAAAAGACAATATAAATGCTCTCTATAATTTAGGAAATTCAAAATTTTGGTTAATGACTCATTATATGCTAGATGTAATGATAGTTGTAAATTTGGCTTGGTTGATAGGAGTTTTATTAGGATTCTCTGTAATAAAGGTAGTTATGTATATGAATAGCTCTATATATAATTATCCACTATTATTTGTTGATAAATCTGCCTTATGCTATGCAATATTTGGTAGTTTAATAACTTATAATTTGTTATTATTTGTATTGTCTTATATAAACTTCTATATCCAAAAACATAAAATAAGTTTAACCAAAAGAAGTATCACAAATTTATTACCCTTTATTCCGTATAGCTATAGATATCGCTTAGCGAAATTAATAAGGAATTACTGGGAAACAATTTTATTTGTCATGATGATATTTATTACTTCAATATTGATAAATTTTTCTGTTTTATTGAAAAACTCAGTCTCAGAGTATGTAGAAAATTTACGAAATGAAACTAAATTTGAATTTATGTACAGTGTGGAATCTGATAAGGAAGATTATCCCAATACTGAAATGTCTAGGTACTATCGATTAGCAGATAGTAAAGAGGTATTACAAACAGTTTACCTACTGAACACCAATTCTAAATATTTTGATATTCGTAATGATGGAGTAGTTGTTACAAAAGCATTTTCAGAAAAATACAATTATAAGATAGGTGATAAAATTAAACTTAGTGACAGAGTGTCAAATAGAGTTATTTACTTGAAGATTGATCGAATTAGCAAAAATAATACGAATAGTGAAGTTTACGTCAACAAAAACCTAATTGAGAAATTTGAAGGAATTAAATCTTTTAATTTAATTGTATTGAGTGCAAGAAAACTGAGAACGTCACCAAATATTATATCAGTAACAACTAGAAATGAAATAGTAAAGTCTGGAAAAAATATATTAAATATTATTCAAAAACAAATATCTATGATATTAGTTATTGCTTTTATTGTTGAAATTAGTTTAATGTATTCTTTAATAAGGTTTATATATGAAAATAATTATAATTCTATGAAAGTATATTATTTGTTAGGTTTCTCTAAAAAAGACATATTTAAATTTCATTTTAGTTTAAATATCCCTATGTCTATCATTCTGATAGCAAGTAGTTATGGACTAAGTATAATTGTTGTTAGAAAATTTTTAGATAATATTATGTATACGTTTTCTAATTATGTAGTAGTATCTAACAGTGTTCAAAGTTTTATATTTACAACAGGGATAATACTATTAGTTTATCTATTATTTACATTATATTTCTATACGAAATTACAAAAGGAGAAGTTTAAATGAAAAGAGTTGTAGTAACAGGATTAGGAGTAATTTCTCCTTGTGGTAATTCTCAAGTAGAGTTATTGGATAATTTGTATAAAAGGAATATTGCAATTGAATCATCTAAATTACAAACGACTAATTTTTATGGAAAAGTTGCTGAGGATTGTTTAGGTACTTTAACCAAGAAAGAAAAGAGATACATGGATAAAGCAAGTCAATTTGCAATTCTCGCAGCAAGGGAGGCTATAACTGACTCCAATTTAGAACTTTCTCTTGAAGATTCTTCAAGAGCAGGTGTATCTATTGGAACAGCCATGGGAGGTTTTGAATCTTTAAGAAGAGAATTAGTTGAACCAGCGTTACATGGACTGAGTGCAATGAGTGTTTTAGGTATGCCTAAATTGTTACACAATTTAATTGGAACTAATATTAGTATGGAATTTGATTGTAAGGGGGGAGTATTTACTTACAATAGTGCTTGTGCTTCCTCAGCTATTTCAATCGGAGAAGCTTCTAACAAAATAAAAAATGGAGAATTAGATATCGTTATTGCGGGAGGTGTAGAAAGCTGTATATTTGACGAGGTTTTCGAATCTTTTAATAAGTTAGGGGCTTTATCAAAAAGTGATAAATTAAACGAGGCTACGATACCATTTTCTAAAAGAAGAACAGGATTTGTTTTAAGTGAAGGAGCATCAATATTAATATTAGAAGATTACGACCATGCAATATCAAGAGGCGCAAATATTTATTGTGAGTTAGTAGGATATGGTTATTCTAGCGATGCTAAATCTTTAGTCTCTCCAGACTATGAGGGGATTACAAGCTGTTTAAGAAATACTCTAAAAAATGCAGGTATAAAACCTAATGAAGTTGAATATATAAATGCTCATGGTACCAGTACAGAAGCAAACGATAAAGTTGAGGCTCAAGCAATAACAGAAGTTTTTGGAGATGAAAAAGTTCCTCCATATGTCGCTTCTACTAAATCTATTCATGGCCATTTGTTAGGAGCTGCTGGCGCATTAGAAGCGTTGATTTGTTGTCTCATGATAAATAAAGGATTTCTAATTCCACAAATAAATGTAAAAAGAGAGGACATAGATTCATCCATAAAACTTAACTTATTGCTTGATAATTTAGTTAAGTATAACGGAGGAGTGGTTATGTCAAATTCATTTGCATTTGGTGGAATTAATGCCTCATTATTATTTTCTAAATTAATATGAGTGATAGAATTAAAATAATTTTTGTACAAGTTGATAGTTTATTAAATAACTCATTAGCTGACAGAAAAAGATTTCTCAAAAATATTGCTAAGCAATGCTTATTACTAGAGTTAAGGAAGTTAGGAATAAGTCAATCAGATATATTAACTGACAGTTGCGGTAAAAAGAGAGTGTGTAATGACTCTCTTTTCTTTAGTATTAGTTATTCTGATATTTCGTTTGTTATAGCTTTTTGTAAAAATGACATCGGAATTGATATTGAACGAAACCGAACAATTAATATTTCTAACTTAGTAAATTTTTATAATAAATTAATTAAGGAGAGAATATTAAGCTCTCCTAATCCAGCTTCAGAGTTTCTAAAATTATGGACAATTTCAGAATCTCTTTGTAAATATTTAGGCATCAGTATTTTTGATTATAATCAATGCTACCAGGATAATATAATTAAAGACATTCATGAGGGGTGGAATAGTGCTATAATTGATGGGAAGTATTTCTATCATAAATTGCTTGATGATTACTTCGTGAGTATTTGTACAGGTTCAATGTGTGAAATTGATTTATTTAAATTAGTAATAAAATAGGAGAGTAGATGAGAACAATAATTTTTGCTCCTGCAGTGTTTAATTTAGGAGAGACTACTAGAATGGTCGAAGTGGCTAAAAAATTAATGTTAATCTATGGAAGCAAATATGAATGCATTTTTATAGGTTTTTCAGAGACATTTGCCAACTATATAATAGAAAATGGCTTTAGATATATTTTATTAGAACCTAGCTTTACGGAAAAAGATGAAAAATTACTCTTTAAGTTTGATCAGGGAAAAACATTCAGGCATCCATTTAATTATAAAAGAGTTAAAGGTAGAGTAGAACAGGAGTTGGCTATATTTGAGAAGCTAAAACCTGAATTAGTTGTTACCGGAACTAATTTAACTGTTTTTTTATCTGCAAGATTGAAAGGAGTTCCATTGTTATATGTTAAACCTTTTTCTTCTACGAAAGCTTATTTGAGTTTAAAAAATAATTACCGACCTTATAAATTACAACACTTCAAATTTGTTTGGATATTGATAAAAAAAATTATACTATCATCAAAATGGATTCCATACCCATTTAGAAAGGTATCTAAAGAATATGGAGTAAAACTTCCCCAATACACCATTGATTTATTAGAAGGTGATTGGAACTTTATAACTACTCATCCGATTTTTGTTAATCCAATTAACTTTCCTAATAATTATATTCAAGCCGGTCCTATAGCATTTATGAAAGAAGGGAAATTGAATCAAGAAGTGTTAAACTTCATTCGGGAGGCTCAAAAATATAATAAAAAGCTAATTTATCTTGCAATGGGGAGTTCTTCAAATAGCAAATTAGTTACAAAAATATTAAGTTACTTTGAAGGGAGTGAGTTTTTGGTTTTAGCAGCAGTGCAAAATTATTTAGACGAAGAACATATTGTAAATTATCCTAATATACTACTTACTAGTTATATTCCAGTTCATTTGTTGCACGAGTATATAAGCTTTTCTATAATACATGGCGGAGAAGGAAGTGTTCAAACTGCTTGCTCATCAGGGAAACCATTCATCGGAATTCCTTTACAGTATGAACAAGAAGTTAATATACATTTTTGTGAAAATTATGGGAATGCCATTATGTTGCCCCCTTCTGAGTTAACTAGACAAAAATTTGAAAAGTCAGTAAATGAAATTCAAAAAGATTTTTATGAAGAGAGGGCTGATAAACTTAAAGATATTTTTTTATTTAATGGTTCAGAAATTGTGGCAAACTGGATTGATAATTATTTTGATAAATATTAGGAAGGTAGTGTAAATGAGAGTAAAAAAATATAGTCCCCTTTATACTTTAAAAAAAATCGCTAATGATATTTGGATTGTTGATGGAGAAGAAGTGGTGATGGATTTTAAATTTTTCTCTATACCTTTCTCAACAAGAATGACAGTCGTGCGTTTAAAAAACGGTGAAATTTGGGTACACTCACCTATACAAATCAATTCTAATCTGTTATCTGATATTTCCAGTCTGGGAAAAGTAACTCATATAGTTGCACCGAATAAATTGCACTATAGTTTTATTGAGGAGTGGCATAGATATTTTCCAAATGCAACTGTCTGGTTAGCTGATGGAGTTAAAAAACGTGCTAAAAAATCGGGATTAAATTTGGAATATGGTAAAGAATTGAGTCAAGCTGATTGGAACGAAGAAATTATTTCAACAACTTTTAAAGGGAGTTTTTATTTAAAGGAAGCAGTTTTTTTTCACAAAGGAAGTTCGACATTAATTTTAACTGATTTAATTGAAAATATAGAAATTGAACAATTGTCTTTTTTTGAAAAGATAATGTTGAAAATAGGTGATAATCAGTTTCCTAATGGTAGAACTCCCAGAGATCTCAGAATAAGCTTTATATTCCATAAAAAACAGGCAAAACAGAGTTTAATGAAAATAAAACAATGGAATTCCAAGAATATTATTATTTCTCATGGCCCATGCATTATTGGTGGTGCTGAAGAAAAGTTGAAACAATCATTTTTTTGGATAGAAAAGTAATGTGAATTAACATTAAGTTAGATAATGGAGATTGTACACAATAATAATGAGTGAAAAAATATAGAAAGTTAGAGGCCTAATGGCCAAATGTCAGATTTTTCTCTTTTTATATGTTTAAAAGTTATTGTTCACAGCTTAGAGCTTTATTCTATATTATAATTATAAGTAATACCCGTGGTGCTAGTTAAAAAATCTAGGTTATAAGGGCACTGCCCCCAATAATGGGACAGCAGAAAAACACTTTTTAGGCGATCAGTTTTCTGTAGTCTACAGGAGACTGGTCATTTAATCTCTGCTGAATTCTAGTTTCATTATAAAATGTGATGTAATTTTTGACAACATCTGTCATACTATCTTTGGTTAAGTTTCTCCAGTTAGGGAGATAGAAGGTTTCAGACTTTAGAACGGAATGGAACCATTCGATACAGGCTAACTTAGTTTCTAACGAATACGCTTTTTTGACCATAACAAAAACACTCCTAGTTTTAGTTTACTAGATTTCAACAGGAGTGTTTTTCTTGTGTCTCATTTTATGAGACTAGTACCGCTGAAAATTGCTTTTCCTCTTCTTTGTCAATGTCATCAATAAAAACAAAAGCAACAATCTCTTGGTAGCGATCAGCCGTCATGATTTTTTCAGGAGTTTGATCCGATTTTTACAGGCTGTGCTGGAAAAAGGCTTGTCACCATATTTCTGAAAATAAATCCTACCTAGTTGAGCTAAGCTCAGGCTCTTCCCGAGATCGAAGATTTTAATTAGGAGGCCATTGAAAGGCAGGTAGCCTAATTCAGTTAAAACCAAGCAGTCGATCTCATTTAGCGAATAATTATCTAAACTTTGGTTTTTAATAACATCAAGATAATTAAGCAAATTGGCCATGAAATTTACCCTCCGCAATTGAGGGCATTATGCCACAATTTTAATTTAATCAGAATTTATAGCTGACTAGATCTGTCAGTTGAGTTTGAACGAGATGGATATGATTTGTTATAATGGTAACTGACATAATGATTGGCTCTGGAAAATATAGTTTCAAGAGATTTTTTGATCTAAATAATAATAGGAGGTGAGAGCGATGGTCGATAAGCTTAAGTTTACCTGCCCAGGAATTTTTGAAGGGGGGCAATTTCCTATTGATAATACAGGACGTGGGAAAGATCAATCGCCTGCTTTCTACCTCGACAATCTATCGCCTCAGGCCCAAGTACTCGCTATTATCTTAGAAGATTTAACCCACCCTCTGAAGAAGGAATTTACTCACTGGTTAATATGGAATATCCCAGCTTCTAGTCGTATTCCATCAGGTTTGATGGGCGGGTTTGAAGCAGAGAATTTACCTTCGGCGCGTCAAGGATTGGCTTATAGAGGATACCGTTATGCAGGTCCTAGACCACCCTTGGGGCAAACGCATGACTACCGCTTTACGGTCTATGTCTTAGACCAGTCTATGGAGCTAGGCAGATGGACGTGGAAACCCCAGCTTTTAAAGGCTATGCAGGGGCATATCTTACAAAAAGGACAGCTAACCGCTAGTTTTGGTAGTGAAAAGCCACTGACGCCAATTCCAGCGAGCTAAAAACAGAAAAAAGCTAGGAGGGCTAATGATTCTTGTTTTTAATCCAGATCGGCTGACAGGTCAGCCTTTTTTCCGAGATCTAATAAATTATCTCTATAAGCGTAATGACGTGAGCTTGAGACAGATCAAACAGGACTTTCCTCAAGTTAAGCAGTTAGAGCGCAGTTTAGAAGAGTATATACAAGCTGGTTACATCAGACGGTATCAACGCCGCTATTATCTGCAAATACAACTGACGGAAAATGAAGACCAGCTGCAGGAAATTCACTTAGATGATAGCCTATTTATTGACAGTCTCAGCTCCGCCTACCAAAAACTCTTAACCTTAGAATTTAGTACGCGTCTTGTTAATAAGACTAATCAGGCTGTCTTGATCGAACAGACAGACTTTGCTAGAGCGCGTCTTACCTTATCCAATTATTTTTACAAACTTAAATCGGGTTACCCTCTATCTCAGGATCAGCAGGTCCTTTATGCTATTCTGGGAGATGTTAATCCTGAGTATGCGCTCAAGTATATGACCACTTTTCTTTTGAAATTTGGTCGCAAGGATAGGGTTAAACAGAAGCGACCGGATATTTTTGTCCAAAGTTTGGTTATTTTAGGCTACATAGCAGAAATAGAGGATCAGACATACAGTCTAACGATGACATTTGATCATGAAAAACTAATTTTTCACGTATAAAAAGAGCCAAGACGAGGCTCTTTTTGCATGCAGTAATTTTATTGCTTTTGCATCGGGTAAAGTACAGGCCGCCGTCATATCATCACAAAGTTAAGTTTATTTTGTCTCTGTCACCATAAGATAGAGAAAATAGGGTGCTCCAATGATAGCAACGATAATACCCGTTGGAATACCTGTACCTACTAGGAAAATACGACCAATAGTATCTGCAATGAGTAAAAGAATCATACCAATAAGCATGGAGGCAGGGAGACTGATCTGATGTTGATTGCCTAACCAACGCTTGGTAATGTGACCAGCGACGAGACCAACAAAGGTGATATTTCCAACTAGAACAACGCTGAGTGAAGCAAGAGCTGTTGCTAACACCAAGACAAACAGACGTTCCCGCTGCAGGCGAAGTCCCAAAGCAAGGGCTGTCTGCTCATTAAGATTCATGATATTGAGAGATTTACTGCGGCTAAATGTTACTAGCCAGATAAGAAAGAGAACAGGAGCGAAGGATACTAGAGTTGTCCAGTCATTACCTGTAATTTTCCCGCTCAGCCAGGAAATAATATACTCCATCTTATTATCATCGCTTTGGCTAACAATTGCAATCATGATGCCTGAAAGCATGCTAGAAACCCCAACGCCTGTAATAATGAGACGGGTAGGACTGATATCATGATTCTTTTGCCAAGACATCAGGTAAACGAGGAGTATAGCTCCAGCTCCACCAAACATAGATAGAATAGGAAGTAAGCTAGTAGTTTCAATACTGCTAGCATTGAGAACACTGATTGCAATCGCCATAAGGAGCCCTGCTCCAGCATTAATTCCTAGGATTCCCGAATCGGCCAAGGAATTTTTAGTCAAGGTCTGTAAGAGGGTTCCTGCCAAAGCGAGAGATGCTCCACCTAGCATGCAAGCTAAGATACGCGGCAGCCGAATTCTGGTGATGATGAAACTAGTTGTCGGTTCACTTTGGCCGATAAGCAGGTCAAAGATATCCTTCAGTGAGGATTGAGCATAGCCGATAGACAGCGATAAAATAATAACTAATAAGAGCAGACTGATAAGTAAAGTAAAATGTTTAGCCGGAAAGAGTGGTTCCTTCATAAGTGTCCTCCTTTTCTAACCAACCATAGGAAACAAGGAAGACCAACTAGGCAGACAAGGGCGCTGATAGGAACTTCTGTTGGGGGATTGAGTGTTCGGCTGACCACATCGACCCAAATCATAAAGGTAGCCCCTGCAAAAGCTGTCAGTGGAAGCAGATAGCGGTAGTCTCTAACGATGAAAATTCGGATGAAATGTGGGACGATTAGACCGATGAAAGCTATAGAACCAACTAGAGCCACGGCTCCAGCCGATAGGAGTAAGACAATACCTAAAAGTATAAAACTAATAGCAGTTGTACGCTGTCCCAAGGCTTTTGAGACGGTTTCGTCAAGACTTAAAATTGTCAGCTGATGTGATAGCAATTGAGCAAGGAATAAGCCTGCTACAATAAAGGGGGTAATAATAACCAGCATTTTCCAATTAATCTGAGAAAAGCCTCCAGCCTGCCAGCCGATAATACTCGTTTCTAAGTGAAAATAGAGAGTTATGGCTTGACCTATAGATGCACAAAGGGTAGAGGTCATAGCTCCAGCTAAAATAAGCCTAATAGGGTGGTATCCTTTTCGCGGCTGATAAGACAGACCAAAGATCAAACAGGCTGTCACAAAAGATCCCAGTAAACAGACGAAAAGAATAGCTGTATAATGTAAACTGCCCCAAATAGCATATCCAATGATTAAGGCGAGTCCAGCTCCAGCATTGATTCCTAGCAACCCAGGATCGGCAATAGGATTGCGAGTAACGCCTTGCATAATGGCACCAGCTTGGGCCATGGCTGCCCCGACTAGCATAGCCGCTAGTAATCTTGGCAGACGCAAATCAATGATGACATCCTGCAGTGATGAGTCATATAAAGGATGCTTAATGACTTGCCAAAGCTGATGTTGACTGTAGTTAACAGCCCCAAAACGCAAAGCCATGTAGCAGGCGACGATAAAAAATGCTAAGATGATGAAAAAAATAAGCCAAGTCTTGCTTGGCTTATTTTTCTGACCAAGAAGTGTTTCTTCTTTGTTCATTAAATCCCTTTCCCTTATTGTTCAGCCTTCTTAACAGCATCAACGAAGGCAGGTAACTGTTTGTCTAAGGACATTGGATCAGAGAAGTAAAAGAGAGCTTCATCAACTTCTAGAACGTGCTTATTTTGAACAGCAGGGACATTTTGCCAAACATCGCTCTCTTTAAGGGAGGCAGCAGAGTTTTTGGTAGCCTTGCTGACGTTAAGTAACGCATAATCACCGATATAGTCCCCAATGACTTCTTGAGAAACACCAAAGTAACCGGTTTTAAAAACATCGTCTTGAACCTTTTGTGGTGCGGCATAGCCCAAAGCATCATAAATCAGTTCACCACCGCGTCCCCAATTCTTGCCATACAGATAGATGTCTTTATCATAGAAATCCATGACAGTAAAGGTGGTGTTTTTAGGAAGGATACTGCTAAGCTCCTTTTTGGCCTTGCCTGTTTTTGTTTTCCAATTTTTGAGCCAAGCCTGGGCTTTATCCTCCTTATCGAAGACCTTTCCTAAATCAGTTAGCATCTGTAAGTAGTCTCGCTTACCGTACTCAATCACTAAAACAGGTGCGATTTCTTTGAGCTGTTTGATATTTTTATCGGTTGAAAAAGCGATGATAAGATCAGGTTTTTCAGCAGCAATAGCTTCGGTATCCTCAGATGTGAGTTTTTTGGCACCTTTAAGCTGATCACCGAAAGCAGGGCTATCCTTTTCATTATCTAAAGAATAGCTGGAAACATCAACACCTAGTTCTAGGAGGTAGCCCGTATAAGAGTAGGCAAAATTAACAACTTTTTTAGGGTTTTTAGGCACCTTGCCGTAGTAGGTAAAGCCTTCAATTTTAGGTTTGTCGGAAACCTCTTTGTCCTTATTTTTTGCTTGGTTTCCGCAAGCCGCAAGAACAAAGACGGCCAGTACGGCCAAAAAGGCCGTTAAAATTTTCTTCATAAGTTTTCTCCTCTTTATCAAGATACAAAGCCGTTAAGCACTCCAAGGAAAAATAGGGAACCAGCCGAAGAATCAGTAAGATTCTAGGAGGGGGAGCTTTTTCACAGGAGTGTAGGCGTGTTCAATTACTAAGATACAAAGCCGTTAAGCACTCCAAGGAAAAATAGGGAACCAGCTGAAGAATCAGTAAGATTCTGAGCAGGTGAGTCTTTTTTCACAGGAGTGTAGGCGTGTTCAATTATCAAGATACATAGAAGCAATTCGCTTGGTAATAGCGAAAATCTCTGACGGAAAAAAACTCATAAGGTCTGGGGACCTTTTAAGGTTGTACTTAGGATGATGAACGACAGCGCATCACAAATATAGGAGCCGTGTCCTTGTACACAAGGGAGTCGTTTTTTCCGAAACGATTAGCTTCATGCTCAATTGAAATCAATCTATTTTATCAGCTGGTAAGTCAGCAGAATAGGGCAGTGATGGATAGGATCTTCAGCTAGCAATGCTTCAATTCTGAAGATCTCTTTTAAAATATCAGGGGTCATAATCTGATCGACAGGGCCTTCGTAGCGAATTTCCCCATCCTTTAAAGCAACAAGGTGATCAGAAAAACGGGCTGATAAATTGAGATCGTGCAGTACCATGATAATCGTCTTGCCAGCCTTTTGATTAAGATCTCGAAGCAATTCCAAAATTTCTAGCTGATGATTCATATCTAAATAGGTAGTCGGCTCATCCAAAAAGATAGTATCAGTATCTTGAGCGAGAGCCATAGCAATCCAGACGCGCTGGCGCTGACCGCCGGATAGACTGTCAACATCAACCTTGGCAAATTCGGTCACCCCAGTAACTTCCATAGCCCAGTGAATCTTGTTACGATCTTCCTGAGTCAAACTACCCAAATATTTTTGATGAGGAAAGCGACCATAGGAAATCAAATCGTAAACAGAGATACCCTGAGTAGCCTCTAAAACCTGCGGGAGAAGTGCTAACTTTTTGGCAACTTCCTTAGTTGATAGATTAGCAATGGCTTGTCCATTTAGATAAATCTGCCCTTGTTTAATAGCTTGAATTCGAGTCAGGGCTTTGAGTAAAGTAGACTTACCGCAGCCATTAGCCCCAATAATGGTGGTAATTTCACCTTCAGGAAGACTTAGAGATAGGTCATCAATAATAACTTGGTGATCGTAGGCAACCTGAATCTGGTTTGCACAAATCTTTGACATAGAACCTCCTTTCAAAAGATATAAAAAGTACTTCAAAGGTCCTAGCCCTTTGAAAGGGAAAAATGAAGCTAACAAAGCTAACCACATTAATTCACGAAACTAGAAAATTGGCAAACAAATCCAACAAGTATCAATGAAAAATCGCAATAAAAATTGATCTATCAGGTTAAACATTATGAGAATTTGAGGCCAAACAGAGCTGTCTCTAGTTCGTATTCCACTAAGTAAGATACCAAGGACAAAATACATTTGGCCTAGCGAGAAACCTAAAGTAAACGTGCTCAGCCAAGGGAGTAGGATAAGAATCCGTGGATGGAGACTTGATTTTCTTCACTTTTCTATCTCTTAGCTTGGTCAAAACATGCATTTTCGCCTTTAGTGATACAGCCTATTGAAGCAAGTATCGGAAGTTTGACAGCCACACTTGGCGAGCTGTCTATGTCGGGTAATAAAACGGCATCTTTAGATTCCAAAGCCGCCAGATTGACTAGCTCAGGCCTCGGAATCTTTTCACATTATAACACAGGAATTTTTAATTTGGAACAGATTATTGAATATTTTTAAACAAGGCAAAAGCCAAGTCCCCCAAGGGATTTGGCTCCTTGTAATGATTCTAAATAAGAGGTTTTACTAATAATTATTAGCAGTTCCTAGAGATACTTCTTGGCAACACTCAGATCGCCATCATAAGCCGCTCGTTGGCCATTAACAATCTGAAAAGCGTCCGCTCCTTTTCCTGCGATGATAACAGCATCTTTTTCTCCTTGCGTCAATTGAAGAGCAGTTTCAATTGCCTCTTCTCTGTCGACAATAATATCAACAGGGCGATTAATATAACTGGCAATTTCCTGCGAGATAGTTAAGGGATCTTCCTTATTGGGATCATCAGCCGTTAAGATCACCCTTAATTGGGGGTATTGATTGATAACCTCCCCAAAATCAGCACGGCGGCTCTCACCTTTATTACCTGGAGCACCAAGAATCAAAACAGCTACCCCAGTCTGGTGTTGGGTTACAACACTGAGCAATTTGTGCAGACTATCGCCATTGTGGGCGTAATCGACAAAAACCTTAGCTCCATTATTTTGGGTTAAGACCTCCATGCGTCCTGGAACGGACGTTTGTGCAATACCAGTCTGTATGTCCAGTTGGCTAGCCCCCAAACGCAAGCAGGCAAGTCCAGCAGCGAGAGCATTTTCCTGATTGAAATCACCGATCAGCTGAATATCGTAATGACCTGCCAATTTTCCAGTTGCTGCAAAACTAAAGGCCTGTCCCTCTTCAATCTGATTGTCTGATACCTGACCGTAGAAATCGTGAGGAAGGTCTGCTACTTGGTCACGGACAATTTCAAAATGCTCCATACCACTATTAACGATGGCAGCACGGCTGTTATCCATAAGCAGACGCTTGTGATAGAAATAATCTTCAAAACTAGGATGTTCAATGGGACCGATGTGATCAGGACTGATATTGAGAAAAACACCAACGTCAAAGGTTAAACCATAAACACGCTTAACTAAAAAGGCCTGACTGGAAACCTCCATAATCAGATGAGAACGCCCATTATCCACAGCTTTAGCCATCATTCTAAAGAGATCGAGGCTTTCAGGAGTTGTTAGGATTGACTTAAAAAAGGTTTCGCCATCTAAAGTCGTATTCATGGTGGATAACATAGCTGGCTTTTGGCTTTGTTTTAAAATGTTATAGGCAAAATAAGCTGCTGTCGTTTTCCCTTTAGTACCTGTAAAGGCAAGCAATTGCAGCTTATTCTGGGGATTATCGTAAAACGTCATAGCAATCAAACTCATAGCTTGTTTGATATCGTTAACTAGGATAGCAGGGATGCCCATCTCGTAATCTTGCTCAGAAACGTAAAATTTCAGCCCAGCAGCAACAGCACTTTCCAGAAATTCTCTGCGAAAGGCTGCTCCCTTAACAAAAAAGAGAGTTGAGTCATCAACGTCACGGCTGTCATAACTCAATTTACTGAAAGATACCTCTTTCCAGCTATAATAAAAATGGCCATCCAGACTAATATCTCTAAAATTTTTATCTTGCTTAAGTATCTCAAGCACACGTGTCATTGTAATCATGGTTACTATTTTAGACTTAAAGTTACTGTTTTACAAGTCACAGGCAAAAGTTTATAATAAAATCTAGTGAATTTTTGGAAAGAGGCAGTATGTCAGAAGAAAAAAAAATAACACAAAATGAGAAGATGGTCAGAGGAACCTTCTGGTCAACAACAGGCAATACTCTTAGCCGTCTCCTCGGAGCTCTCTACATTATTCCTTGGTATGCTTGGATGGGACAATCCGCCAGTCAGGCCAACGCCCTCTATGGTATGGGCTACAATATTTATGCCTACTTTCTCCTGCTGTCTACGACGGGGATAAATGTAGCTGTGGCTAAGCAAATTGCCAAATATAATGCCATGGATAAGGAAGACCACTCTATCCATCTCATTCGGAGCTTCCTAAAGGTCATGCTCATTGTTGGCCTCGTTTTTGCTGCGATTATGTACTTTGGTTCGCCGCTTTTTGCGATTTTTTCTGGCTCAGGAAAAGAGCTGATACCAGTTATCCACAGTCTCTCGTTTGCAGTTCTAGTGTTTCCTGCAATGAGTGTTATCAGAGGAGTTTTCCAAGGCTACAGTGACTTTAAGCCTTATGCCATGAGTCAGATGTTTGAGCAGCTGGTGCGTGTCATTTGGATGTTGCTGACTGCCTATATGATCATGCAGGTGGGTTCAGGAGATTATGTAGCTGCTGTCAGTCAATCAACCTTTGCTGCCTTTATTGGTATGATTGCCAGTATGGCCGTTCTCCTATATTATTTGCAAAAGGCTGGTCTGCTCAAAAAAATATTTGCCAAACAGACACAAAAAATTACGATTGATACCCTAGCCCTGCTGAAGGAAACTTTCAAGGAAGCTATTCCTTTTATTATCACCGGGTCAGCTATTCAAACCTTGCAGTTGATCGATCAAGGAACCTTTAATAATACCTTATCCGTTATAACAGATCTGAGCCGCAAGGAACTCAATGAGCTTTTTGCCTATCTATCTTCCAATCCTAGTAAAATCAACATGATTTTAATTTCAGTAGCGACCTCCATCGGTGGTGTAGGGATCCCTGTTCTAACAGAATCTTATGTGCAAAAGGACAAGGAAAGCCTGCGAAAGGTCGTCGTTAATAATTTGCAGATGCTGTGGATTTTCACCTTTCCAGCTGTTGTCGGCTCCTTAATTTTAGCCAAGCCTATCTATACCGTTTTCTATGGCTTACCCGAAAAAGATGCTCTCTATCTTTTTATTGGAGTAATGGCAGAGACCTTACTCTTAGCGCTTTATTCTCTGATGGCTCCTATGCTGCAAGCTCTCTTTGAGAACCGCAAGGCTATTGAATATTTTCTCTGGGGAATGGCGATTAAGCTGGTCTTTCAAATTCCCATGCTCTTTGTTTTTGGTGCTTATGGCCCTCTGGTATCTACAGCACTTGCTCTCTGGATTCCCATTGTCTTTATGTATTTCAAAATTCAGGAAGTCACAGATTTTGATCACGCCGATATTAGACGAGCCTTCATTAATATTTTTTGGATGACAGCCTTGATGGGGATAGTGGTGAGCTTAGGCTATTTGGGTCTACATTATTTCTATCCGGTGGCTGGACGAACCTCCAGCTTGGTTTATCTAGTGCTGCTCGGTGGTCTCGGGGTGGCTGTATACGCCTATCTCTCCTTACGGACACGCCAGATTGACAGTATTATTGGCAGTCGTGCTGATAGTTTACGGCGCAAGCTTAGAATATCCTAATCCTAGGTTAGGATAAATTTTATCAAACTCTTAAGCCCCTTTTTAAGTCCTGACCGACATCTTTGCCTACCAAGTGAAGCAATAGTCTGATTATGTAGGCTTTGTTTACAGCCAGCCTTAACATTAACAGTACAATCAAGAATAAATACAAATAAGGAAGTGAAGGGAGTGACTTTCTGCGAAAGCCCATGACCTACCATTTCCTTTTTGTTATAGCATTTTTTTATAACAGCCTATCGATAATAAATATTGGCATGTTCCAGATTTTGAGAAAAATTCGTGCTAAAATAAAGAACAAAAAGGAGGCCTATTGATGACAGAACAATATAAATTAGCGACCTTGCTGGCACATGCAGGAATTAATTCTGATAAGGAGACAGGAGCGCTTGCTTCTCCAATCCATTTTTCAACAACGTATCAGCATCCCGAATTTGGCCAATCGACTGGTTTTGATTATACTCGCACTAAAAATCCGACCCGAGCAACGCTGGAACAAACTTTAGCGGCTATTGAACAGGCGGATTATGCGATTGCAACAAGTTCAGGAATGAGTGCTATTGTCTTGGCTTTTGAGATTTTTCCAGTCGGCAGTCATGTGGTGGCCGCACGCGATTTATATGGTGGTTCCTTTCGCTGGTTTAATGATAAGGAGAAGGAAGGCCGTTTCTTTTTTGATTATGCCAATACTGGGGCTGAAATGCTGGCAGCTATTACAGATACTACCGATATTGTCTATATTGAAACCCCAACCAATCCGCTGATGGTTGAATTTAATATTGAGAAAATTGCTAACCTAGCCCATGAGAAGGGGGCTGCTGTTATCGTGGATAATACCTTCTACAGTCCAATTTATCAAACTCCTATCACTCTGGGAGCTGATATTGTTGTCCATTCGGCGACCAAGTATTTAGCTGGACACAATGACGTTTTAGCTGGGGTAGTTATTACGAGTAATCAAGATTATTACGACAAACTTTTTTATAATCTCAATACAACCGGTCCCAACCTATCGCCTTTTGACAGTTATATGCTGATGCGTGGTTTAAAAACACTGAAGCTTCGTATGGAAGCTTCCACAGCTAATGCGAAACAAGTAGTGGCCTTTTTAGAACAATCTCCAGCAGTTAAAGAAGTTCTCTTTACAGGTAAGGGAGGGATGATTTCTTTTAAGGTTGTGAATAAAGATACTATCCCATCCCTTATCAATCAATTGCAGGTTTTTACCTTTGCTGAAAGCTTGGGTGGAGTAGAAAGTCTGATTACCTATCCGGCGACTCAGACTCACGCTGATATCCCAGCAGATGTCCGGGCTTCTTACGGCCTGACTGACGATTTGCTGCGCCTCTCGATAGGTATTGAAGATGCAGATGACCTAGTAGCTGATTTAAAACAAGCCTTAGAAGGCTAAGTATGAAAGAAGGATTGCATGACACATTACGATTTTACAACCCTACCCAACCGACTTGGTAACCACTCTGTCAAATGGAAGGAAGTGGAGGAAGATAAAGATTTGCTTCCTCTTTGGGTGGCAGATATGGATTTCTTAGCCTTTCCAGAAATGCAAACTGCTATTCAGCGCTATACTGATTTTGGAGTTTACGGCTATCCCTATATTTGGGATGGTGTAGTTGAGGCCATTCAAAATTGGGAAAAAGCAGAGCATGGCTATCAGGTGGATAAGGAAGCCATTGTTCTTATTGAGGGAGTCGTCCCTGCTATATCAGTAGCCATTCAGGCTTTTACTCGAGAACAAGATGCAGTTCTTATCAATACACCGGTTTATCCTCCCTTTGCTCGCTCTGTCAAACTTAACGACCGCCGATTGATTGAAAATTCTTTGGTGGAAAGAAATGGTCATTTTGAACTTGATTTTAGTCAGTTAGAAAAAGATATCGTAGAAAATCAAGTCAAACTTTATGTTTTTTGCAGTCCTCATAATCCTGGAGGACGGGTCTGGACAGCTAAGGAATTACAAAAAGTAGCAGAGCTCTGCCAGAAACATGGAGTTATTCTGATTTCAGATGAGATTCATCAGGATTTAGCCCTGTTTAATCATAAACATCACAGTATCAATACTGTCGGTGACTTTGGTCAATTCAGTCTGGTTCTCTCCAGTGCCACAAAAACCTTCAATGTTGCCGGAACTAAAAATAGCTTTGCGATCATTGAAAATCCGGAATTACGAGTTCAATTTAAGAAGCGTCAACTAGCTAATAATCAGCATGAAGTCCCGACTATCGGCTTGATAACAACAGAGGCTGCCTTTCGTTACGGCAAACCTTGGCTGACCGAATTAAAAGCGCTTCTGGAAAAGCACAGCGATTTTCTAGCAAACTATCTAGAGCAGCATACTAAGATTAAGGTCATGAAACCAGAAGGCACCTACCTTGTATGGCTGGATTTCTCAGCCTATAATCTATCAGACGAGGAGCTTCACAAAAAAATCAAAGAAGAAGCCAAGCTCATCCTCAATGTCGGATCGACCTTTGGTAAGGAAGGTGTAGGTCATGCCCGCCTCAACCTTGCTACTCCTACATCAGTCCTGCAGGAAGCCTGTGAACGATTAGCTAAAGCTTTTGCAAATAAACAGCGACTTAGCTGATAAAAAGGACTAGCACTCCCTTTCGATTGTATGAAAGGAAGTGCTTTTATTAGTGACTTTTAGTCGGTCTCGCGTCCTTTGGTGCGAGGCAAATAAACCACCCGCTAATTTTTAAGAAAGAGAATATTTATGAATACATTAAGTTTGAATTCAATAGCGTTTAACGATTGTGAAGTGGTAGATACTGACTATCTTGCAGACGTTGTTGGGGCGCAATTGCTGGTGGATTTTTAGGAGCTGGTACAGGATTTACAGCTGGTTTCAGACCAGCACAATTTTTGTGGAAAGTTCCAGTTGCAGGATCTTACTTGGCTCTTAGGACTCTCGCTTTGACGACAGTATCGGGTGCTTATATTGGTGCTAAGGAGGGATGGGGAGATGGAGGTTTCTGGTAATTAATAGATTCTAGCTGTCGATTGAGTTATTTTTATTATATTGGAAACCAGTTATGTCACTTTACTTAGAATGTGAATAGTGGTCTATTCCAAGTATAAAGGTGGGTTGTTCAATTTACTTAAAAATATCAGTACAAATTTAGAAAAGGTGATGTTGGTTTATGCATATAATTCGGTTAATCTTAGTGTTACTTACTCTTTGTGTACTAGCACTTATTTCTTACCGCAGTAAAAACATTATTATTTCATTTATATGTGTAATGATTTTGCTTGCTTTATTTGCTTATTATCTTTTGCCTTAGTAAAAAAAGGTGTTTTTACTAGAGCATTTGTTGGCAGTGTTGTATTTCCCAAATTAGGGTGGCAGGCTTTGTCCTAGTTTCTGTTTTTACTAGATTAGTTTTCCTAGGGAGATAACTTTGGATCGAATAGATATAGATTAAAAGGTGATTAGCCAGCGCTATCTTTTCTAATGAAATAACAGTTATGCCCGTTAAAATCTCGGCCTATTTGGTATAATAAAGAAAATACCCTTAGAAAGAAGGTAAGCTTCTCGTAAGCTAATGTATTATGGGAAAATTTCAAGTTATTTCACACCCACTGATCCAACACAAACTCTCAATTCTGCGTCGTGAAGATACGTCCACGAAAAACTTTCGTGAATTGGTCAATGAAATTGCTATGCTTATGGGATATGAGGTTTCGCGTGACCTTCCGCTAGAAGATGTAGAGATTCAAACACCAATGACCAAGACAGTGCAAAAGCAGTTAGCTGGTAAAAAATTGGCCATTGTTCCTATTCTTCGAGCAGGTATTGGTATGGTTGACGGTCTTGTAAGTCTAGTACCAGCTGCCAAGGTCGGTCATATTGGTATGTATCGCGATGAAGAGACTTTGCAGCCTGTAGAGTATTTGGTCAAACTGCCTGAGGATATTGATCAGCGGCAGATTTTCTTAGTAGATCCTATGCTGGCAACTGGAGGCTCAGCTATTTTGGCTGTGGACTCTCTTAAAAAACGCGGTGCAGCTAATATCAAATTTGTCTGCCTAGTCGCAGCACCGGAAGGAGTCAAAGCACTTCAAGAAGCTCATCCCGACATCGATATTTATACGGCAGCCCTTGATGAAAAGTTAAATGATAACGGCTACATTGTACCTGGGCTTGGTGATGCTGGCGATCGTCTCTTTGGTACCAAATAGGTCCGCAGATTTACTTGGCAATCTTGTCTAACAGTCTGTTTGCTGGACTGTTTTTTTATGAAATTGTGAAAAGTGAGTTTTTTATTTGACCTTTTTTGACCAAATAGATATAATAAGGTCACGTTTTAGTAATGAAACATGGATTCGTCCTCAGAAAAGAGCAGCTAGCTCTAAGATCTCAGGTCTTACAGCCACGGCTCCTCTGGGAGATAACTGATTTAGGAAGTCTGTATTTTGGTTGATTTACGTTTTTTCAGCCAGATATTACTGATATTTGCTAAGCAAGTTTTATCCGTCGAGTCCTTAACATTTTGATCAAAGGAGAATACTATGATTCCAGTAGTTATTGAACAAACTAGTCGTGGAGAGCGTTCCTACGATATTTATTCACGCCTCTTGAAAGACCGCATCGTCATGCTGACAGGTCCGGTTGAAGATAATATGGCGAATTCAGTTATTGCCCAATTGCTGTTCTTGGACGCTCAAGATAGTACCAAAGATATTTACCTCTATGTGAATTCACCTGGTGGCTCTGTATCAGCTGGCTTGGCTATTGTAGACACTATGAATTTTATCAAATCAGATGTCCAAACAATCGTTATGGGAATGGCTGCATCGATGGGAACCATTATTGCTTCCAGCGGGGCCAAAGGCAAGCGCTTTATGTTGCCGCATGCAGAATACATGATTCACCAGCCGATGGGCGGCACTGGCGGTGGAACGCAACAGTCCGATATGGCTATTGCAGCTGAGCACCTCTTGCAAACGCGCCAAACTCTGGAACAAATTCTGGCAGATAATTCAGGTCAATCGCTTGAGAAGGTCCACGTGGATGCTGAGCGTGATAACTGGATGACAGCTCAGGAGACACTCGAATATGGCTTTATCGATGAAATTATGGAAAACAATGCCTTGAAATAAGATTTAGCGAATAATAGTTGAAAGAGGCTGAGGCAAAAAGTCCCGCCTCTTTTGAATTGCCCTAGATTTATCAAATAGCGCAGAGGTGGGATTGAAATGCTCCAGTGGAGTTTGGCAGTCTGGGGATAGACTGCCAAAGCCTGCCACCTAAAAACAGGAAAGTGGCAGAGGCCTGAGCCTTAAAATAAGAGAGCGAGGAAAATCAAAATCGTGATTTTACCACGATTTACTGATTTTTGTCCTACTTTCATACTTTTTCATAAACCTTTAGCGCAGCTGACTTTCCTTTTGCTAAAAGATATAAGGGACTGTTAAAGGTGGAAGTTTTAAAAACACGAGAGTGAGCAGACCGTTTAAGGAGAGATTGATTTAAGTCATTAATCAGGAATCAGGGAGCGGTGAGAACCCAATTAAAAATTTTTGAGCTCTTTCCATTCTCCTTTTTGTTATAATAGGGATATGTTAAAAATCAATCAGGATTTGTTAGCCATTGATCACCAAATTGACATGCTGGTTAAAGCGATTTTAGAGACCCCCCAAGTGCAGACCTATCGTACGGCCAAAGCAGTTTTGGCTGCTGACAGCGATTTGCAAGAAAAAATTCTCCAATTCCAAAACTTGCAAGAGAGCTATGAGGAGCAGAAAAATTATGTTAATTTTAGACCGGAAGTAGCCCAGTTAAGGCGTCAGGTTTTGGCCCAGAAGCGTCAGATAGATATGACGCCTTGCGTCCAAGATTTGAGACTGGCTGAAGTGGCCTTGCAAAAACTTCTGGCCGATTTAACGACTCAAATTTCTCAAGCTGTCTCGCCAGATATATTTGTGGATACAGGTTTGCCCTTTGCACCGCATAAGCGCCAGCATGGACACGGTAGAGGAGAAAATATTCGAGAGAAGGGATAGGAAAATGTTTAATAAGCAAGAACGTAAGGGGATTATCGTCTATCTCTATTACAATCGCGATGCCAGAAAGCTAAATCGTTATGGTGATATGCTTTACCACTCTAGGCGTTTTCGCTATGTGCATCTCTACAGTGATGCGCAAAAGCTTGAGGGGACAATAGCGGCCTTAGAAAAGTTAAGATTTGTTAAGGAGGTACGCCTGTCATCTTTAGATAATATTGATCGCGATTTTGTCGGAAGTTTGTATCGCAATCAGGAAGAAGTGGGTGATGAAACTGATGATCTGGATATTGGTTCGCTTCCTACACTCTAGTTTCACTCTGTCAGTCTGTTAAAAATTGCTGGAAGTAGTTTTTGTGCTAATCTCTAGTGTTGGATCAAAGATCTAGCGCTTGAGGCTAGTACAATTTTACCCAGCTTTTTCTTTTTACCAATTATAGGTATATTTGTGCCTTTATCTCAGTCTCAGAAAAGTCTTATGTTATTACGAATTAGTGATAATGCTGAAACCCCTTTCTTGACGCTTTTTATCCTGATTAACGAGCGAATTTCCTTGACAATTATCAGATAATTCTGTATTCTATACAGTAGGCTTTTAAAGCTAGGAGGGGATCAAATATTATGACCGTCCTTTATGCTTTTCAATCTAAATCCACCTGAATACAACCGTAAGAAAAGTTAGCTACCTTAGTCATTATACAACGGTGTGCTGCATTGGGTCTATTTGGGTGGGTCAAGTATCTTTATTAAGGAGAAATAATCTGATGTATAAAAAGATTATCGCAACTGGTATGCTTCTGCTGGCTGCTGTAACATTAGTAGCCTGCGGTAAGTCTCCTGATGTTACCAGCAATGCCGCTGGGACAAAAATTGGCGACACCATTAAAATCGGTGTAGATATGGAGCTGACAGGTCCTGTATCTGCTTACGGATCGGCCGAAAATCAAGGTATCAAGCTGGCTGTTAAAGAAATTAACAAAGCCGGTGGTGTAGATGGCAAAAAGCTAGAATTAGTGACCAAGGACAATAAGTCTGACAATGCTGAAGCTTCTACATCGGCAACGAACCTAGCTGTTCAAAGTCAAGTTAATGCCATTATTGGCCCTGCCACATCTGGAGCGGTTTCGGCAGCTTCGCTGAATGCTCAAAAAACAGGAGTTCCCCTTCTCTCCCCAAGTGGGACACAGGATGATTTAACCATTGATAATCTCAATGGAAAAACAGAAACAAAGCAGTTTGTTTTCCGTACCACTTTTAGGGATAGTTTCCAAGGGCAAGTACTAGCTCAGTATGCATCGGAAAACCTGCAGGCGAAAAAGGTTGTGCTTTTTTATGATAATTCCAGCGACTATGCCAAAGGGATAGCAGATGAGTTCAAAGAAACTTACAAGGGTGATATTGTTGCCACTAAGACTTTTGCGGCGAAAGATACGGACTTCCAGTCAGCCCTGACAAGTATCAGAGATCTGGACTATGATGCTATCGTTATGCCTGGCTACTACACTGAAACAGGCTTGATTACAAAACAGGCGCGTGATATGGGCATCAGTGCACCTATTCTTGGTCCTGATGGTTTCAGTGATAAGACCTTTGTGAGCTTGGCAGGTAAGAAGAATACGACGAATGTCTACTACGTATCAGGTTACTCTACCAAGATTGCCTTGTCCGGAAAAGCTAATGATTTTATTAGCAACTTTAAAGAAACCTACGGTTCAGAACCCAATATGTTTTCGGCCCTTGCCTATGATTCTGTCTATATGATTGCAGCGGCAGCAAAGGGGGCAGATGACTCTATCGAATTGGCTTCTAATCTGGCAGCCTTGAAAAATTTTGAAGGAGTCACCGGTAAGATGACAATTGATAAGTACCACAACCCAATTAAGTCAGCCGTTATGGTGAAATTGGATAATGGTACAGAAAGCTCCGCTGAAGCTGTAACGGTTAAAAAATAACGGAGCCACTACAACGTTTGTATTAGATGGATAAAACTAGAAAGTTTGGTATTTTATGTTACTTGAACAACTCCCACAACAACTAGTTAATGGTATTATTCTGGGAAGTATCTATGCCTTACTGGCCCTGGGTTATACCATGGTTTATGGGATTATTAAATTGATTAACTTTGCTCATGGAGATATCTTCATGATGGGGGCTTTTATCGGCTACTATGCTATCAATGGTCTTCACATGAACTTCTGGCTGGCCTTGGTTTTTACCATGGTAATAACGGCTCTGTTAGGAATGTTGATTGAATTCTTAGCCTACCGTCCTCTGCGTAATTCCACGCGAATTTCAGCCTTGATTACAGCTATAGGGGTGTCCTTTCTCTTAGAGTACACCATGGTTTACTTTGTTGGCTCCAATCCGCGTTCGTTCCCAGAAGCTATTCAAAAACATAACTATGATTTAGGACCAGTGACAGTCACCAATATCCAGCTCTTAATCTTGGTTGTGGCTATTGCCTTGATGGTGGCTCTCCAAATAATTGTTAAGAAAACCAAAATGGGGAAAGCTATGAGAGCTGTATCGGTAGACAGTGATGCTGCCCAGCTGATGGGAATCAATGTTAATTCAACCATCAGTTTTACCTTTGCGCTTGGTTCAGCTTGGGCTGGTGCAGCAGGTGTTCTGATTGGTCTCTACTACAATTCCATTGATCCTCTGATGGGGATGATCCCCGGAATTAAAGCTTTTGTCGCCGCTGTATTGGGTGGTATTGGGATTATTCCGGGTGCTGCCTTGGGTGGTTTTGTTATCGGGATTTTGGAAACCTTGGCCAATGCAGTCAACCTGTCGACTTACCGCGATGCCATCGTCTATATTGTACTGATTATCATCCTTCTGGTTCGCCCAGCTGGTATCCTTGGTAAAAATGTGAAAGAGAAGGTGTAAGACATGAAACAGAATTTAAAATTAAATCTTACCTGGCTTGCGCTGATTGCTCTTGTCTACGCTATTCTGCAAATTTTAGCCAGCAGCGGTATTTTGAATCTCTATTACATTCAAATCTTAATGGGAATTGGCATCAGTATCTTGATGGGACTAGGAACTAATCTAGTCTTAGGATTTTCAGGCCAATTAACTTTAGGACAAGCTGGTTTCATGGCTATCGGTGCTTACTCCTCAGCAATTATTACGACCTACTATCCTACTTATGCGGCCTTTTATTGGTCTATCCTAGTAGGCGCTGTTATTGCAGCTGTAGTCGCTATTGTTTTTGGTTTGCCTACCCTACGCTTAAAAGGGGACTATCTGGCCATTGCGACCTTAGGTATGGCGGAAATTATCCGTATTTTAATCATCAACGGCGGAACTTTGACAAACGGTGCTGCCGGTCTGACAGGTATTTTGCCTTATACGACTTGGCAAGTCATCTTTCTCTTTGTAGCTGTCATTACCATTCTTGTCTTAAACCTTCTGCGCTCATCAATGGGACGTCAGATTATCACCCTGCGCGAGGATGAAATCGCAGCAGAGGCTATGGGTGTTAATGTTACTAATAGAAAAGTGCTAATCTTTGCAATCGGTGCGGTCATCTCAGCTATTGCTGGATCCCTCTATGTCAGCTATATCGGTACCATCGTCCCCAAAGATTTCCAATTGATGAAATCAATCGATTACCTCATTGTTGCCGTTCTGGGTGGTTTGGGTTCTATCACAGGAACAATCATCGCAGGAGTTGTTTTAGGTATCCTGAATATGTTCCTACAAAATGTATCAGAGCTGCGGATGATCATCTACTCTATTGCTCTTATTTTGGTAATGATTTTCCGTCCGAGCGGTCTCTTAGGAACTAAGGAATTAACGCTGTCACGTTTCTTTAAAAAGGATAAGGAGGGCAACAACTGATGGCACTTCTTGATGTAAAAAATTTAACAAAAAATTTCGGCGGCCTGACTGCGGTTGGTGATGTTTCCCTCGAGCTCAATGAAGGGGAGTTAGTCGGCCTCATTGGTCCTAACGGTGCAGGTAAGACCACTCTCTTTAACCTTTTGACGGGGGTTTATGTTCCCAGCGAAGGTACGGTAACGCTTGATGGCACCCTCATCAATGGTAAGACCCCGCATAAAATTGCTTCGCTGGGTCTGTCACGGACCTTCCAAAATATCCGTCTTTTTAAGGATATGACTGTTTTAGAAAATGTTTTGATCGGCTTTGCTAATCGTCACAGCGCTCATATCTTGGCCTCTGTCTTGCGTCTGCCAAAATACTATCAAAGTGAGAAGGACATTAAGCAGAAAGCGTTAGACCTGCTGGCGATCTTTGATTTGGCTGATAATGCCGATACTTTAGCTAAAAATCTTCCTTATGGACAGCAGCGCCGTTTGGAAATCGTTCGTGCTCTAGCTACAGAACCTAAAATTCTCTTCTTAGACGAGCCTGCTGCCGGCATGAACCCGCAAGAAACAGCGGAATTAACAGCTCTGATTCGTAAAATTAAGGAAGAATTTGGAATCACTATCATCCTCATCGAACATGATATGAATTTAGTGATGGATGTTACTGAACGTATCTATGTATTGGAATACGGCCGTCTCATTGCGCATGGTACACCAGATGAAATCAAGTCTAACAAGCGTGTTATTGAAGCCTATCTTGGAGGTGAAGCCTAGTGTCTATGTTGAAAATTGAAAACCTCTCAGTCAGTTACGGTGCCATTGAAGCAGTAAAGGATGTTAGCTTTGAAGTCAATGAGGGGGAAGTTGTGACCCTTATCGGTGCCAATGGTGCAGGTAAGACATCTATCCTCAGGACAATTTCGGGCCTTGTCCGTCCCAGCCAAGGAACCGTTTCTTATCTGGACAACGAGATCCAAAAAGTAGCTGCGCGTAAGATTGTAGCGGATGGATTGGCTCAGGTTCCCGAAGGCCGTCATGTTTTTCCGGGTCTGACCGTTTTAGAAAACCTAGAAATGGGGGCTTTTCTCAAGAATAACAAGGATGCGAACCAATCCAATCTAAAGAAAATCTTTGATCGGTTTCCGCGTTTAGAAGAGCGAAAAAATCAAGATGCAGCTACCCTCTCAGGTGGTGAACAGCAGATGTTGGCTATGGGACGTGCACTTATGAGTCAGCCCAAACTCTTGTTACTCGATGAGCCGTCGATGGGATTGGCCCCAATCTTCATCCAGGAGATCTTTGATATTATCCAAGATATTCAAAAGCAAGGAACAACGGTTCTATTGATTGAACAGAACGCCAACAAAGCTCTCTCTATTGCTGATCGGGGTTATGTGCTGGAGACAGGTAAGATCGTTCTGTCAGGCACAGGCCAAGAGCTGCTGGCTTCTGATGAAGTGCGCAAGGCCTATCTTGGGGGCTAAGTTGCCGAGAGCTGGTTTCTGCAAAACATAAGATAATCCTCAACTGTTAAGTTGGGGATTATCTTATGTTTTCATGCATTTTGAAAATATAAATCATACAGTGTTGACCTTGCTATGTTGCCTAGGTTGATTTGGCTCTTTTTGCATGTAGTTTTTCGTCTGGTAGAAAAGAGTTGCATCGCAATATAAGAGGACTCTCTTTTAGTTTCTTTATATTGTAAAATAGCTTGAATAATTGGGAAAATAGGCTATAATGAAATTCGAGTATACTTAAAGGAAAAAAACAACCATGACATTTAAAAAAAGTGAAACCCTCTATCTTCTAATGAGTTTAGTCTTAATGGTAATGATTTTTGGTCTTTATTTACTGGCTAAACGTGTTTATACTGTCAAACCTGACGATGTTGAAGTGGCCCCAACTCATGTGACTTCATCATCCTCGTCTTCTAAATCTTCAAACTCATTGGAAGCTGATTTGGATGATCTAGAGGCGAACCCAAGCCGAGAGGCCGCTGACGATGTTCAAAAAGAGATTGACCGGCTAGATGATAAGACTAAAAAATCAGACTATCAGGATCGTCTGAATGTGATTCTAGCCCAGATGGCGATTGATGCCGCGGATGCTAGCCGAACCGCTGATAGTATCCAAGAAGCTCAAGCAGCTATCGATAAAGTGCAGAGCCAGTCTGAAAAGACCGAGCTGCAGACTCAGTTAGACACTATCAGTCAGGGTGGTGGTCTGTCATCGAGTGTGGCTCAATAATTTAAATTAGAATTATTTTTGACATTTTTTTGTAATTTTTGGCTATAAAACCCTATTATATCAAGAGATTTCCTAAGAGAGGTATCTCGAAGAATATGACAGAGGTGTTAAAAAGAAGTTAAATTTCCTTGGACTTGGCAGGAAATTCAGGTATAATAGGTCAAGAAATACATTATAGTTGGAGATGACACTATGGCCAGACGCAGCCGTTCAAAGATCAAAACCTTTAGTACGCATTATTTCATCAATATTTTATTATTTGTGATCTACCTAGCCGTTTCTTCGGTGACAGTTCACACTATGTTTAAGTATCATTTTCTAGCCTTCCGTTACTTGAATATTATCATAACCCTAGTGCTGTTAACGGTTTTATTCCTGTCTGGCTTTTTGATACTAAAAAATAAGTTCAAACTAAGCACCAGCTTTCTCTTGGTGATTTTTACGACCCTATCGACGGTAACTTTCTTAGGATTTAATTCGACAGTGGGTTTCTTTGGCAATCTCAACAACTCTACCAAATATTCAGAAGTTGAAATGCAGGTAGTGGTGCCCAAGGATAGCCCAGCTAACAGTGTCAAGGAAATTGACACTGTTGAAGCGCCGACTCAGGCTGATGGAACCAATATTAATGAGTTCATTAAGCAATTTAAATCAGATACCTCTAAGAGCCTAAGAGTTAACCATGTAGATTCTTACGTTCAGGCCTATAACAATCTGACCTCAGGATCGACTCAGGCCATTATTTTAAACAGTGCCTATGCCAATCTGATAGAAAATCAGGATAAGGATTACCATAGTAAGGTCAAAGTCCTCTATAAATATAAAATTCAGACAGCTACCACTATCAAATCTAAGAAAAGGTCAAAAGCTGATGCCTTTAATATCTATATTTCAGGTATTGATACTTATGGTTCTATCAACTCAGTCTCTCGTTCTGATGTTAATATTATCATGACGGTCAACTTAAAGACCCACAAGGTGCTTTTGACAACTACCCCGCGTGATGCCTACGTTGCTATTCCTGATGGCGGCCAAAATCAAAAGGATAAGCTGACCCATGCTGGTCTCTACGGTGTTGAAACCTCTATGAAGACCCTGCAGAATCTCTATAATGTAGACATTGATTACTATGCCCGTCTCAACTTTACATCTTTCTTAAAGCTTGTTGATCTTTTGGGTGGTATTGATGTTTATAATGATCAAGCTTTCACGGCTCACACTAATAAAGACTATACCTTTGAAGTGGGTAATGTCCATTTGGATTCGCAAGGAGCTTTAGCTTTTGTGCGTGAACGCTACAGTCTTGAAAATGGGGATAATGACCGCGGTAAAAACCAGGAAAAAGTTATCTCGGCAATTATCAACAAGCTAGCCTCGAGCAAATCTATCAGTAAGATTTCATCGATTGCTAATAACCTACAAGACTCTATCCAAACTAATATGCCATTAGAAGATGTAATGACCATTGCTAATACGCAGCTGTCTTCAGGTAAAAAATTCACAGTAAGCTCACAAGCCGTTACAGGTACAGGTTCAACGGGAGAATTGCCATCTTACGCGATGCCGGGAGCCTCACTTTATATGATGCAGCTGGATGATACTAGTGTATCTGACGCTAGCCAGCAAATTGAGGACGTGTTAGGAGGAAAATAGGGTGATTGATATTCATTCGCATATTATTTTTGATGTGGATGACGGTCCTGCGACCTTGGAAGAAAGTCTAGCCCTAATTGCTGAGAGCTATCAGCAGGGAGTTAGGACGATTGTGGCTACCTCCCATCGCCGCAAAGGAATGTTTGAAACACCTGAAGAGACTCTGTGGGCTAATTTCCAGCAGGTCAAAGAGTCAGCTAAGGAGCGCTTTGCTGACTTAAACTTGCTCTACGGAGGTGAGCTCTACTATACAGAAGATCTGAGGCAAAAATTGGAGGCAGGTCTTGTGCCTACTATGGCTGAAAGCCGGTATGCCCTGATTGAGTTTAGTATGGCAACGCCTTGGCGAGACCTCCACCAAGCTCTAACGAAACTGCTCTTATTAGGGATTACTCCGATCGTTGCGCATATTGAACGCTATAATGCCTTAGAAAATAAGCCGGCTAGGGTTCAGGAGCTGCTCAATATGGGCTGTTATACCCAAGTGAACAGCAACCATGTCCTTAAGCCAAGGTGGTTTTCTGATTCGGAAAAAATCTTTAAAAGGCGGGGTCGTTACTTTTTAGAGCAAGATTTAGTTTCTTGCATTGCCAGTGATATGCATAATCTAGATAAGCGTCCGCCTTTTATGGCTCAGGCCTATCAAGCAGTCCTCAAGGCTTATGGGCAGGACAAGGCGCAAGCCCTATTCAAAAACAACATGGCTCAGTTGCTTGGCCATGAGTATGTATAAAGGAGTACCTATGAATTCAGCAGAAAATGCATCATTTGAAATTGATGTGTTCGCCCTACTTAAGAAACTGTGGAACCGAAAGTTTTTGATCATTTTTGTTTCCCTGCTTCTTGGCTTTGTCACTTTATTTGTGAGTGCTTTCATTCTCCCCAAGGAATACACTTCATCCACACGTATTTATGTGGTGCATAACAATAGTAATTCCATCAACTATCAGGACATTCAAGCCGGAACTGATTTGGTTAATGACTATAAAGAAATTATCCAATCACAGGATGTTTTGGATGAAGTTGTTGACAAGCAAAAATTGGATATCACGCCAGAGGAACTGGGGAACCGTATTGTAGTTGATGTACCAACAGATACGCGTCTGATTACTATTTCGGTTAAAGATAGAAATGCTCAAGAAGCTAGCCGCTTAGCTAATGCTATCCGTGATGTTGCTATCCAGAAGATTAAGGATGTGACTAAGGTCGAGGATGTGACGATTGCCGAAACAGCCAAAGTTCCCACAGCGCCGAGCTCTCCTAATATCAAACGCAATCTAATTCTCGGTATCTTAGCAGGAGGTTTCCTCACGGTCGTAACCTTGATTATCTTTGAAGCTTTGGATGATCGGATTAAGACCAGTGAAGATGTGGAAAAAGCCTTGGATCGTACCTTGCTTGGGGTGGTTCCAGCAGTTGAGCAGTAGGAGGAATGATGGGTTACTTAGAGTTAGCAAAACAAAAAGAAAAACTGATCAATACGGCAGAGGAATATTATAATTCCATCCGTGCTAATATCCAATTTAGCGGCAGTCATATCAAGGTTATTGCACTGACCTCGGTGCAGCCGCAAGAAGGTAAGTCTACAACGACTGCAAGTTTAGCGGTATCTTTTGCGCGTGCAGGCTTCAAGACCTTACTGATTGATGCTGATACCCGCAACTCAGTCATGATGGGTACCTTTAAACCGGACGGTTCAGTCAAGGGATTAACCGATTTCTTAACGGGCTATGCAGACCTGCAGGCTGTTATCAGTCGTACCAGTGTTGACAATCTTTCCCTTATTCCTGCGGGACAGGTTCCTCCTAATCCGACTGCTCTGCTTCAGAGTGATAATTTTAAGCGTATGATTGGGGCGGTCAGAGAGCACTATGATTATGTTCTGATCGATACGCCGCCAATTGGTCGAGTAGTTGATGCGGCTATTATAGCTCAGGAGTCTGATGCATCGGTTTTGATTACCGAAGCAGGCCTTATCCATGCTCGATTTGCTAAGAAGGCTATCGAGCAGATGGAAAAGAGTGGCGCACAGTTTCTGGGTGTTATTCTCAATAAGGTTGATGAAAGAACAGAAAACTACGGTAGTTACGGCAGCTATGGCGATTATGGTGATAGAGCTAGAAAGAAGCCGCAATCTAGCTCTCACCACAGCAGAAGAGCTAAATAAGAACTGGTCATTAGACCGGTTTTTTAATAGCCTAAACCTGCCAGTCTCAAAGGTTTTTGCTATAATATGGACAAGGTATTTGCAATCGAAAGAGAGGACATCATTATGGAACGTGCTATTTTTGCCGGCGGTTGTTTTTGGTGTATGGTTCAGCCCTTTGAAGAGCAAGAGGGAATATTATCAGTTCGTTCTGGCTACACTGGGGGTCATGTCGAAAATCCGACCTATGAGGAGGTTTGTTCCCATACAACAGGCCATACAGAAGCAGTCGAAATTATCTTCGATGAGAACCAAGTTTCCTATGAGGAACTAGTGGAACTTTACTGGGCCCAGACCGATCCGACGGATGCTTTTGGTCAGTTTGAAGACCGCGGAGATAATTACCGGCCGGTTATCTTTTATACGACGGACGAACAAAAAGCTATCGCTGAAAAATCTAAGGCCAATCTAGCTGCTTCTGGACGCTTTGAGGCTCCAATCGTCACTAGTATTGAGCCAGCCCAGACTTTTTATCTAGCTGAGGACTACCATCAGGAGTTTTACAAGAAAAATCCCGAGCGCTATGCCCAGTCCAGCCGTCTACGGCATCACTTTTTGGAGGAACATTGGCAATGAGAAAGTCCTTTTACACCTGGCTGATGACACAAAGAAATCCTAAATCCCATGAACCAGCAGCTCTGCTGGCTGATCTGGTCTTTAAAGATACGACCTTTCCCAAGCATACGGATAATTTCGAGGAGGTCAGCCGCTATCTAGAAGACCAGGCTAGCTTTAGCTTTAACCTAGGCGATTTTGATAAGATTTGGGAAGATTATTTGGCCCATTAGGCTTTACTATAAAGGAGAAAGTAAAGACAAACCTATTTGTGACCTCTACTTAACCAGTATTTAGAAGCGTCTTTTCTTGTCATTAAATTTGACGTATGATTACGAACAACTATTAAATTTATAGTTGTTTTTTTATTGACAAAGATAATAGATGTGATAGAATATTCTCCTTTGCCAAAAATAATACCTGGGGGTAATGAAACAATGAGTGATATTTATATTCAAGATTCGGCTTTAAAATTGTCCTTATGTGAAGGCAGAATGATTGTCAGAAATGATAGCAGGGAGATTGTCGAAGAGATCGGACTGGACGAAATTGAAAATGTCTTAATATTTGGCCAATCGCAGTTAACCACCCAATTATTAAAAAAGCTATCATTAAAGAAAATCAATACGCATTTTTTTACTGATAATGGTAGATACATCGCAACAGTAGACTCTGGGCGGGAAGAAAATTTTACCAAGCAGGAACAGCAAGCAAAGGCTCATTTTAATATTCCTTTTAGGACAAATATGGCTAGGAGGATGCTATCTTCAAAGGTCCAAAACCAAATGAATCTACTGAAGGCATTTGATCAGGAGAACCTGCTTGATGAAGAGGATTATCAGCGATTTTCAAGAGCTTTAAAGCAGATTTCACTAGCTGAAAGTATCCACGAAATGATGGGTTATGAAGGTAAGTGTGCCAAGTCTTATTTCTACTTTTTAGGACTACTAGTTCCTGAGCCCTTTGCTTTTTCAGGTCGGACACGGCGTCCAGCTATGGACTGTTTTAACAGCTTGCTTAATTTTGGCTATAGCATTCTTTATAGTTTTATGATTGGCATGGTACGCAAGGCTGGCTTGAGTCAAGGATTTGCAATGATTCATGAGAATTATGGACACCATGCTTCCTTAGCAAGTGATTTAATGGAAGAATGGCGTCCAGTGATCGTAGATGACTTGGTGATGACCATGCTAGGCAATGGCAGTATTGGGCAGGATAGCTTTGCAAAGACGGAAGAAGGACTGTTTTTGACAAGAGAAGCGCAAAGACTTTTTCTGACGGCGTTATCGTCTCGAATGCTGGAAATTCATTCTTACATTGAGGGTGATAAGAAGAGGTATTCTTTTATCTATATGGTCGAAATGCAGATCGACTCGCTAATTCGAGCGTTTGCAGAAGAAGATCCTTCTGTTTATTTGGTCAGTTTTACAGGAGAATAGGAATGGGGTTATTTTTCAATTTAAGTGATGATGAGAGAGAATTTGCCCAACCAAAGGTTGTGTACTGTCTTGTCATTTATGATATTGTCAGCAGTAAAAGGAGGCTTAAATTATCACATTTACTTGAATCCTTTGGCACCAGAGTTCAAAAATCTTGTTTCGAGATTAAAATTAGCAAGGCTTCCTACACTAAACTTTTAACGCTATTAGACGATTATTACCAAGAGACAGAAGGGGATCGTATACGGGTTTATAAGGTAAGGGAAAACGAAAGGATCCTTTTTGACACCGATCATCATGCGAATGAAAAGGCGAGACAAATCCTTCTATAATTGAGTTCTGGTATAAAAAATGATAGACTGATAAAAAGGGCTAAGTTATATCTAACTAGATATAGTAGCACTAGGGCTTTATGTCCACAAAATGTGCTGTTAGAAAACCCTGTTCCTCGAGAGGGGACGGAAACAAGAGTCCTTTCTGTTTAGTCTTGTTGTGTTAAGGTTGTTAGAAAACCCTGTTCCTCGAGAGGGGACGGAAACTCATCATCGTTGAGTAATGGAAATTGTGCTTTAAGTTAGAAAACCCTGTTCCTCGAGAGGGGACGGAAACACGCGCCCTTGCTTCTTTAGCATAGCCATTTCATCGTTAGAAAACCCTGTTCCTCGAGAGGGGACGGAAACCGTCCTGCTACAAGACCTACAGAGATTTTATCTTTCTGTTAGAAAACCCTGTTCCTCGAGAGGGGACGAAAACTCAAGTTGGTTTGGGTGCAATCAAAGTAGGTGATACAGTTAGAAAACCCTGTTCCTCGAGAGGGGACGAAAACACTTCAGGCCAGTGTACATAGATTTGAGGTTTAGCGTTAGACACCCCTGTTCCTCGCGAGGGGACGAAAACCTCCTTCAGCTTGTACTTTAGGATTAACTAAAGATTGTTAGAAAACCCTATTCCTCGAGAGGGGACGAAAACCCCACGGCCATCATCCCAAGGGGCATCAGGTTCCCATGTTAGAAAACCCTATTCCTCGAGAGGGGACGGAAACATGCTTCAATTTCTGCTTTGACAAAATCATAGTCTGTTAGGCACCCCTAATCCTCGGGAGGGGACGAAAACCTTGAGATTTCTGTTTTTAATATCTAAATCAAAAGTTAGACACCCCTATTCTTCGCAAGGGAGCGGAAACGCATAATAAACTTCTTTAGGGTATTTTACATTTGTTAGGAAACCTTATTCCTCGGGAGGGGACGGAAACCCTAGTGCAATTCCAGCGATGGTTACTAGTCCTACAGTTAGCAACCCCTATTCCTCGAGAGGGGACGAAAACTAGTCGCTTGTCCGCCAATAGAAAAAACGCCCTTAGGTTAGAAAACCCTACTCCTCGGGAGGGGACGGAAACATTCGTCTCTAGCTACTTCAATGATTTACAATATTGTTAGACACCCCTGTTCCTCGAGAGGGGACAAAATTGTTTAAGTTTATTCAAAAAATATGTATAAGTGCTTGAAATTCATTGGAAAATGTTGTAAAATGCAGGTAATTAAATAAGAAAAAGGGCGCCTCTTCTCTGGTGAAAAATACTTTTCATGCAGAAGGGCGCTTTTTAGGTACGAAAATGAAACAAATAGCAATATATTTTAAGAAAACAAAATTAACGGCTAATGAGTTAGCTCTCAAGTTTCAGGGCTTTCTCCTCAGCCATCTACCACAGGAAGATGCAGCCTTCCTTCATCAGCAGGAAACGAATCCCTATTCATCATTAGTGCTTTCGAGAAATGAGCATCAAATTTGGTACATTAATCTTTTGACAGATGAGATGTGTGAAGCCTTGCAAAACTTTTTAACAAGCTTGGATAACATTCAGTTAGACTCTTATGAGCATTTGATTATGGTTGAAAAGGTAGAAATAAAATCATTATCGTCCGAGCAGCTCATTCATTTGTTCAACGAGGATTGTGATCAACCCACCTTTTCCATTAGATTTATAACGCCGACGAGTTTTAAATCAAAGGGAGAGTACAGTATTTTTCCTACAGTACGCTTTATTTTTCAAAGTCTGATGCAGAAGTATAGCCGACTTTATCCCGATTTGAATACTTTTGATGAGTCCTTACTGGATTATCTGGCAGAGCATGCTAAGATTACCAGTTATCAGCTGCAGACACATTATTATTCTGTCCATAAGAGCAAAATACCGGCCTTTCAAGGAAGGATAACAATAAAGCTTTATGGTGCTTCGACCTTGAAAGCCTTTGTCAAAATGCTCCTGACTTTTGGCGAATTCTCGGGTGTCGGCGTTAAAACCAGCATGGGAATGGGAGGTGTTCGTATTGAAGAAAGAAAAAATTGATTTATTTTATGGCGGTTTACTCCACGATATTGGTAAAGTGGTACAGAGAGCGACAGGTGAGCATCGAAAGCACGCGATTGTTGGTGCTGACTGGTTTGAGCGTTTTTCCGATAACAAAGCGATTTCCCAGCAAATCCGTTATCACATGGCCAACTATCAGTCAGATTTAGAGCCTGACAATCTCGCCTATATTACCTATATAGCAGATAATATTGCATCTGGCATTGACAGACGAGAGAGCCAAGAGGAGGCAGATGGGCAAATTGCGCAAACAATCTGGGATACTTACACCAATCAAGCGGATATTTTTAATACTTTTGGGCAAACAAGAACAGAGCGCTATTTCCAGCCTAAAGAGCTCAATGTCAAAGATAGGCCGAACATGCCAAGACCGGAAAATAGTAAATTTTCAAAGGGAGCTTATGCCGGGATTTTAAATCGCATTGAATCAACCATTCAGGTCATGTCTTTTGATGAAGATTATATTGATTCTGCTTTAAATCTGATGGAAGCTACTTTATCTTTTGTACCTGCTTCGACTAATACAAAAGAATTGGCGGATATTTCACTCTATGAGCACAGCAAATTAACAGCTGGTTTTGGGGCGGCAATTTATGATTATCTGGGTGCGTCAGGACGCAGTAATTTTAAGCAGGACTTGTTCCTACAGAGCAAGGAATTTTATCAAGAGAAGGCCTTTTTACTCGTAAGTTTTGACTTATCTGGAATTCAGAATTTCATTTATAATATTGCGACTAAGGGTGCTTTGAAGCAGTTAAAAGCACGCAGTCTTTATCTTGATTTCATGAGTGAGCATATCGTTGACAGCTTGCTGACAGAGCTAGAGCTGACACGGGCCAATCTCATGTATGTGGGCGGCGGCCATGCCTACTTTGTTTTGCCAAATACAGACAAGACGAAAGCGATCGTGGCAAATTTTGAAAAATCTTTTAACCAATTTTTAACAGGGCATTTTCAAACAAGGCTCTATGTGGCCTTTGGCTGGAGCGAATTTGCGGCGGCAGACATTATGAGCGGCAGTCATTCAGCCCAGTCTTATCGTGCCATTTATCAAAGCGCCAGCCGTCAAATTTCCGATAAAAAATTGTCACGTTATGATTGGCAAACCTTATTAGTTTTAAATAGAGGCGGGAAAAAAGAAGGCAGAGAATGTGCGATTTGTCATGCTGTGGGCAATCTGAGAGAAGCAAATGATCAATTCTTGTGTCCCGTTTGTGATGAACTCCGTCAATTTGCTAAAAAAATCGGTCAAACCCATTTTGTCATTTCAGCTAGGCCGGTTGGCCTTCCTATCGGACCGAATGCCTACTTGACCGCTGCTGATGAGGAAAAAGTGAAAACGGGAATTGACGGCAGGGTATATAGCAAAAATGATTTTCAGACAGGGCAAGTTTTGGCAACTCATATTTTTGTTGGAGATTATGCTTTTACAGACATCAGTGACTATGCCCTTCTATCTTCACAATATGAATTGTCCAATGAAGAGCAAGCAGGGATCAAACGTCTAGCGGTTGTCCGCTTGGATGTTGATAATCTGGGTGCCGGCTTTATGGCCGGTTTCTCCTATCAAGATCATGGAAAATTCAATACCTTCTCACGGACAGCGACCTTTTCACGGAGTATGACCCAATTCTTCAAAGTTTACATCAATCAGTTTGCTCAGGATAAAAAACTTTCTATCATCTATGCTGGTGGTGATGATGTTTTTGCGATTGGAACATGGCAAGATATTATTGATTTCACCATTGAGCTGAGGCAGCAATTCATCCAATGGACCAATGGCAAATTAACCTTATCAGCTGGTCTTGGTTTGTTTACTGATAAAACGCCTGTAAGCCTGATGGCTAGAGTTAGTGGGGACTTAGAAGAAGCTGCCAAAGATAATCCAAATCACGATAAGGACAGTATAGCCTTGTTTGATTCGCACTTTGTTTTTCAGTTTGATCAGTTTATCAATGATATCTATGAAAGTAAATTAGCTTTTATTCGCAAATTCTTTAATCAACAAGATGAAAGGGGCCATGGCTTTGTCTACCGCCTCTTAGAATTGGTAAAAAGTCAAGAAAAAATGGATATTGCCCGACTGGCTTATTATCTTTCTCGTATGGAAGATGCCACGAAAAAGGAGAATAAAGAAGCCTTTAAACAATTTAAAGCGCAATTCTTCGAGTGGGCTACTGGCAGTAAACAGGTTAAGAAAGAAGCGGAATTAGCACTAACACTTTATATCTACGAAACAAGAAAGGAAAAATAGCATGGCGATTTTAACAGATGAGAACTATGTTGACAAAGCTGAAAGAGTGATTAAGGGACTTTCTAAAAAGTCAGATAAAAATGGAGAACCAATTTATTATTTAACAACTAGCCAAATCAGAAATCTTTTGTCTTTGACAAGCAGTCTCTATGATGAAAGCAATGTCAAGGCATTTGAAGAACTGAATGATAAATTTGCCTATCTCAGAGTGCAGTTTGTTTATCAATCAGGTCGCAATTCAGTTAAGAAAGGTAGAAATGATTTTTTTCCGGTCAAAGAGCTGGTTGAAAGGGCCCAAATTTTGGACATTTTAAAAGAGGTTAAAGATACTGCGAGTTTGCAGCGTTTTTGTCGCTACATGGAAGCCTTGGTGGCCTACTTTAAGTTTTATGGAGGTAAAGATTAATGACATATGCAAAGGTAAAAATTTCTGCTAATCTACTTTTGGAGAGCGGTTTACACATTGGCGGAAGCAGCGCTTATGCAGCCATCGGAGCTGTTGATTCTCCTGTTATTAAAGACCCTGTGACTCATTTGCCAATTATTCCGGGATCCAGTCTCAAGGGAAAAATCCGTGCCCTTCTCTCTAAGACAGATTATAATCACAATACGAGCAGTGATTTAGGAAATGACAGCGATGAGATTAGCCGCCTATTTGGCAATAGTAAAAATGCCGACTATAAGCTTGGTCGCTTGGTCTTTCGTGATGCTTTTTTGACCAATAAAGAGGAGTTAGATGCTAAAGGTGTTCACAGCTATACAGAAGTGAAATTTGAAAATACGATTGACCGTATTACAGCAGAAGCAACTCCACGCCAGATTGAACGGGCTATTCGTACCAGCGAGTTTGGTTTTGAAGTGATTTATGAGATTACAGATAAAAGTATTGACCAAGTTTCAGATGATATGGCTATTTTACGAGATGGTATTCGTTTGCTTGAAATGGATTATCTCGGTGGTTCTGGCAGCCGTGGTTATGGCAAGGTTGCCTTTAAGGATTTAAAAGCAGAAACGGTATACGGGGATTACGATGCAGCAGCAATCAATGCTCTATTAGGTGAGGAGGTCTGAGATGACCTATAAACTTTATCAATTACAATTTGATTCAGTTCATTTTGGCAGTGGCAGTCTTGAATTTTTAGAGATGACTTTTTCTGCTGATCGACTTTTCTCAGCTCTGGTTTTAGAAGCAAAGAAATCCAATCGCTTAGATGAGTGGATGGAACTGGCTCAGTCAGATACTTTTGCTATGACAGATGCCTTTCCATATCATTCAGTCCCCTTTTTGCCAAAGCCAATCGGTTTTCCTTCATACGAGAAGTTTGACCAAACCAAAGATGCCATCACCTTGCGTCAAGAAGCTAAAAAAACTAAGAAACTCGATTTCATGCAATATGAGTTATTAGCAAAATTTTTAGAAGGCGATGTCATTGACAGTGACAAACATTCAGAACAGTTTATTGTAACCAAAAATAGGCCTCATGTAGATGGAGCTCTTTATCAGGTTGGGGTTTCCGTACCAAAGGAGGAAGGCGTTTCTTTATATGTCATCGCCAGTCAATCTGAATTGTTTGATGATTTGATGGCTTCTCTGCAGTTTTCGGGGTTAGGCGGTAAGCGTACCAGCGGCTACGGCCGTTTTGATTTAAGGATTTTGGATCTTCCTAGTAAATTGGAAGCTAGGTTGACCAGTAATCATCAAGGATTAGTGATGACATTGACGACCAGTTTGCCTCTTGATGATGAATTAGAAAATGCCATGATAGGAGCAAAATATCTGCTGCAAAAATCAAGTGGTTTTGCTTTCAGTCAAGCTTTAGCAGAAAACTTCAGAAAACAGGACTTATATAAGTTTAAATCTGGCTCCACCTTCCAACAAACCTTTACGGGTCAGATTGTTGATGTTAGACCAGATGACTTTCCTCATCCAGTGTGGAATTATGCCAAGCCCTTATTTTACCGATTGGAGGATTAAGTATGAAACATTCTTACAGACAGTTTCAAATGGATGTTGTAGCACTGGCTCCAATCCATATTGGCAGCGGGGAAAAATATACATCTCGAGAGTTTATTTATGAAAATAAAAGCTACTATTTTCCAGATATGGGTCAGTTTTATCAGGAAATGATAAGACTAGGTTTAGCTGAAAAATACGAACGATTTTTAATTGAGCCAAAAAACAAGAAAAAACGATTAAATGCTTTTCTATATCAAAATGATATTCAAATGAGAAACTTTGGCGGCTATGTCCTCGAAGAAACGGGATTTGAGAAAACCGAATCAACGCGTGGAAGTTTAAATGATATTTCTAAATTTATCAGAGATGGCTTAGGCCAGCCCTACGTCCCGGGTTCTTCTTTAAAAGGTGCCATTCGTACGATTTTGATGAATACCGAATGGAAAAACAAGGATTTTGTGGATAGAAGAGGACGTAAACCTAAGGAATATAAAAAAGCTATTCCTTGGGGACCCCAAAAAGGTCAAGCCTTAAATGATATTTTCCATGACATTAGAGTCAGTGACAGCCAACCTTTAGAAAATGACAACCTTATCATCGTTCAGAAATGGGATTATAGAAGGGATAAGGATAAGGTAATTGCTTTACCCCTGTATCGTGAATCTATAAGACCATTTACTTGTTTGCAATTTACGATTACAACGACTTCAGAACAGGCTTATAAGCTGATTTCAAAATTAACAGTTTGTGCGAATCAATTTTATAAAGAGTACCAGTCATTCTTCTTAGACGAACAGTCAAAAAAAGAATATATCCAAGATAATATCCAGTATCCAATTTATTTAGGTGCTGGTAGTGGTGTATGGACTAAGACAATTATGAGTCAGGCTGATGGAATCGTTCAAAGGCGATATGCAAGGATGAAAGCAACCAAAATGGTTGGTAAAGGTGTTGTCAAGTTAACGAAGGTACCTCAGTTTAATGAGGATAAGAAATTAATTAAAAATCAGGACTCTCTGTACGAGATGGGAAAAACATACTTTACGATAAAGGAGATTTAGATGAGAGTTTTAATTTCAGCAACAGGGGATACTGATCCAATCAGAGATTTTCATGACGGCCCTTTATTGCATATTGCAAGGAAATACCGACCTGATAAAATTGTCATCATTTATTCAGAGAGGACCATCGCAAAAAAAGACAAGATGGAATTGGCTATTCAGTCAATTCCACAATACCATCCTGAAATCATCACTCATGGTGAAATTATTCCTGATCAATTGATTTTTCAGTTTGATATTATGTATGATAAGGTGACTTCTATTATCCAGACTTATTTGGACAAGGATAGCGAGCTCATTCTTAATCTATCTAGTGCTACTCCTCAGGTTAAAGCAGCCTTTTTCATTGCCAATCGCTTGAATGATATGAATGTCACAGCTGTTCAAGTAGCAAGTCCAGCTGATGGCTCAAATGAAGGCATTCCCCATGCCAATAAAGAAGATATTCATGATTTGATTGAATACAATTTTGATAATATAGCTGATTATGAAGACCGAACGGTTGAGGACAAAGCTGAAAAGTTTAGTTTAGCACTCTTAAAGCGAAACCTCAGAAATCTAATTAGTCATTATGATTATAAGGCTGCCTTAGATATGTTGGAGCAAGAGGCCGAATTTCCTCAGTCGAAATTACTAAGAGATAAGCTAAAGGATATTGTCGAATCACATAATAAGCAAGGACTTCCAAAGGGAATTCAAAAGAAAAAAATAAACAATGAGGAAAAGAAAATCTTAAATAGCTATCTACTAATAGACTTGCAAAAGAAGCGAGGCAATCTGTCTGAAAGTCTGATTCGTATCAAAAGCTTGACGGAGTATCTGTTAGACTACCTGATTACAAAAGAATCTCCGAATGCCATTACTGATTATTGTGATTCTGAAGATAAGAAATATCTGAATCTATTTGATTACAATAGATTATTGAAAAATCATAAAATGTGGGCAATTCAGAAGTTGATAGGGCCAATGATATCATTAAACGATTCGAGAAATACAATAGCCCACAGCCTTGATCAACTTGATTCTGAAGCCATTAAATATTTGGGACAGGCAGTCAAAAATGTGAAGATATTGATTATTGGAAACACAGCCATCACAAACCAGATGTCTCAATTTTATGATGATTTCAACCAAAGTTGTTTAGCATTATTATAAGGGGATATAAGATGAAGGTATTAATTTCGGCAGTTGGAGATACCGATCCGATAAGAGGCAATCATGACGGCCCTTTATTGCATATTGCAAGACATTATAGACCTGAAAGAATTATCTTGATTTATAGTGAAGGGATGATTCATAAGAGGGAACGAATTGAAAAAGCCATTCTTTCTATACCGGATTATCATCCTGAAATAGTCGTGGATTCTAAAATTTTAGCAGATAATGATGTTTTTCGTTTTGATAGAATGTATGAACAGCTACTAGAGATTATTAATAAGCATATTAACGAGGACGATGAGTTCTTGCTCAACTTATCAAGTGCGACAGCGCAAGTGACGTCAGCAATGTTCACAATTAATAAGATTAATAATCTAAATGTAAGGGCTATTCAAGTACCAACACCGCAAAAGGGGTCCAATCGGAATAATCCAGATGATCAAAAAGATATAGAACTGTTAATTTCGGACAATAAAGATGCTTGCCAAGATGCTGAAAAACGTATTATTGAAGAAGATGCCGAGAAGTTCAGTCAATCGTTAATCAAACGCAACTTAAGAGAATTGATCAATCATTATGATTACCAAGGTGCCTACGAATTGTTGCTTCAAAAGGAAAATAAAAAGCTTATTTCATACTCAAAACGTGCAAAACTTCTTTCTCAGACAGAAAAGCTGATGGATTCTTTTAAATATCAAAAAATCTTACCGGACTTACTAGAAGATGCAGAAGCAACAGAAAAACAAAGGAAAGTGCTCAATTTTTTTCTGTTGATTGATATTATAAATAGGCGTGGTTTGATCGCTGATGTCTTGATTAAATCTAAATCATTGGCAGAATTTGTTCTTCAGGACTATATTGATTCCAATTATTCCGGTCTCATTCTGATAGAAGACGGATTACCAAAAATTAATGAGAATCATCCTCTGGCTGAAACGGTTAATAATTATATCAGCGATGATTTTAAAGCACGAATGGGCGAAAATTATGATGATAACAAACCCTATGATACTCGCTCAACTTTAAATATTCATTCCTTCATTAATATTATTGACTGTTTAGAAAAAGATAACCAATTGACAAGGCTGGTCAAACCGATTTTAGTCTTGAATGCCATGAGAAATAAGATTGCCCATGGTCTGTCTGAAATAGATCGTCAGCTAGTGAATAATAAAAAACTAAAAGAGTTACTGACAAACTTGAAGCAGCTTGTTATCAGTATTTATAGCATTAATGAAAACTCCTTTGACTATTTTGAAGAAAAAAATAAGTATCTATTCCAGTTATTAAATTAAATATCAATAGATTAACTACTAAAAATCAAACAATCACCACTTTAGCGCAGGTATATTTGACCGTGCTTTTTTTGGACAAATACGATATAATGAGACCACTAGTAAGCAAAGAAAGAGGCAGCCTATTTGCAGGACTATTCTGTTGATATTAATTTAAAACATCCCGATGATTTGATGGCTCTTTTCGGTAGCAATGAGCGTCATCTGAAATTGATTGAAGAAAATGCAGGCGTGGTTATCCATGCCAGAACTGAAGTGGTGCAGATTCTCAGCGATGATGAGGAATCTTTGGAGATTGCCCGCTTGACCATTGAGGCTCTCTTAGTCTTAGTGGACCGAGGCATGCTGATCAATACTTCTGATGTTGTCACTGCCCTGAGCATGGCTCAAGGCGGAACGATTGACCAATTCGTCGCCCTCTATGAAGAGGAAATTATCAAAGATAATTACGGAAAGCCAATCCGTGTCAAAACTCTGGGGCAAAAGGTTTATGTGGATAGTGTCAAGAATCACGATGTCGTCTTTGGTATCGGTCCAGCAGGAACTGGGAAAACCTTTCTGGCTGTTACCTTAGCGGTGACAGCTCTTAAACGCGGTCAAGTCAAGCGCATTATCCTAACGCGTCCAGCTGTTGAAGCTGGCGAAAGTCTGGGCTTCCTGCCAGGTGACCTCAAGGAAAAGGTGGATCCTTATCTGCGACCAGTCTATGATGCCCTCTACCAGATTTTGGGCAAGGACCAGACCACACGTCTTATGGAGCGCGAGATCATTGAGATTGCCCCTCTGGCCTATATGCGGGGGCGGACTCTGGATGATGCCTTTGTTATCCTGGATGAGGCTCAAAATACAACCATTATGCAGATGAAGATGTTCCTGACACGTCTAGGTTTTAACTCTAAGATGATTGTCAATGGCGATGTCAGTCAGATTGACCTGCCTAGGAATAGCCCTTCTGGTCTGCTCGATGCTATGGAGAAACTCAAAACTATTAAGCAGATTGACTTTGTTTACCTGTCTGCCAAGGATGTGGTCAGACACCCTGTGGTTGCTGAAATTATCAATGCTTATGAGCAAGAGGCTGAGTAATTTAGGAGAGCTTTTAAGCCATATAACTACAAAAAGAGTGGGAAGTTAGTTGCTAAAGAACTAACTTCCCACTCTTTTAACTTTATGAAGATCGGTCTAGTTTTTGGGATTGAGAAAAGCATAAGCAGCACCGATGAGCAGGCCTCCGCCAATCCAGTTACCGACAAAGGATATGAACCAGTGGCGCAGCACATTGGTAAGAGTATAGCCGTCAAGATGAACAGAGGTGAAACCCATCAGGAAGAAGGATGAAAAATTAGCCACCAAGTGTTCTGCATTCATAAAGACAAACATAAAGATGGCTGAAATAATCAGAGTAATCTTGGCCGTCTCATCTTTGACTAAAAGATAAGAAAGGATGGCAATATTGACAAAAATATTAGCAATAATACTGTCAAAGAAAATCTGTGCGGATGTCTTAGCCAGTTTGACCTGGACAGTATTGACCAGAAAACTTTTGTCATTGACGAGGCTGTAAGCAAAACTTTGGTTAAATAGAGCGGCGATCAGAGCGGCTCCAATTAAATTAAAGATAGTGCAGACGATAAGAATTTTGAAAACCTTTTTGACTGAAATGAAGCGATAGTAAGCTCCCGCAGTTAAATACATCATATTAGAAGTAACCAATTCGGCATTTAAAAAGAGAATATAAACAAGGCCAAAGCTAAATATAAAGGGAAAGATAAAGCGCCCTAGGTTTGGATGAATCTGATTAACGACATCAGCTGCAATACCACCGACACCTGTACTGAGCGTCAAAAATGCGCCAGCAAAAAGCGATTTTAGTGCATAACGAGAAAAACTCTGATCGATCAGCTGGACTTTAGTCTGACAAGCTGTTTTAACTTTTTCAGAAAATGACATGATAGCCTCCATGGATAGTGATAGGGTTATTTTAACATAAGAGATTAGTTTTTGAAAAGGCTTTCAAAAAATTATTCCTTCAGCTAGGCCCTTTCTCTTGTTTTATCCGGAGCCTAGGCTTTTATGCTATAATAGAGGTGACAATTAGATTGGAAGACCTATGTATATTAAAATAAAAGATGAGACTAAGCAGGTCTCACAAGAGATGCTCAGTCAGATTAAAGAAATGCTCGAGTTTGCTGCTAAAAAGCTAGGCCAGGAAACTAAAGAAATGGCTGTCACTTTTGTTGATAATGAGACGATACACCAAATTAATCTAGAATATCGCGGCATGGATCGCCCAACTGATGTGGTCAGTCTAGAGTATAAGCCGGAAGCCCCCATTATTTTTTCTGGTGAAGATCTGGCTGAAAACCCTGAATTAACAGAGATGATGGCCGATTATGATGCTTACATTGGCGAGCTCTTTATCTCTGTCGATAAGGCACACGAGCAGGCCGAAAGCTATGGTCATAGTTTTCAGCGTGAAATGGGGTTTCTGGCTGTTCATGGTTTTCTGCACATTAATGGCTATGATCACTATACTCCGGCAGAAGAAAAAGAGATGTTCACTTTACAGGAAGAGATTTTAGAAGCCTATGGACTTACGCGAGACTAATTCACCTAAAAAATGGAAAAATCGAACGCTAACCTCTAGTTTAGAATTTGCCCTGACCGGTATCTTTACAGCTTTCAAAGAAGAGCGTAACATGCGCAAACATGGGATATCAGCTATTCTGGCTGTTTTAGCTGGTGTTATTTTCCATATTACGGCTGTGGAATGGTTGTTCTTATCGCTGGCTATATTCTTGGTGATTACTTTCGAGATTATTAACTCGGCAATTGAAAATGTCGTCGATTTGGCTAGTAATTATCACTTTTCGATGTTGGCCAAGAACGCCAAGGATATGGCTGCCGGTGCCGTACTGGTTATTTCGGGGTATGCGGTTATAACTGGCCTCATTATCTTTGTGCCAAAAATTTGGGCCATGCTCTTTCATTAAGTCAATTGCTGTACTTGAGCGAATGGAGCTATCTTTTAGAGTAGAAAGGAATGGACGGGTTTGTGTTTTGAAATGAACACGGACTAAAGCTATGTAAAAAGAGGGACTGTGTAACAAGCATTTGCTCTGCCAGTCATTATTTTTATCTCTTGCTTAACGTTTTTTGTATCTTATGTTTAAATCAGGTTTTGTGGCTATTTTAGGCCGTCCTAATGTTGGGAAATCAACATTTCTCAATCATGTTATGGGACAGAAAATCGCCATTATGAGCGATAAAGCGCAGACAACACGCAATAAAATTATGGGTATCTATACGACACCAGAAGAGCAGATTGTCTTTATCGATACGCCAGGTATCCATAAACCCAAGACGGCTCTAGGTGATTTTATGGTGGAGTCAGCCTACTCAACCCTGCGCGAGGTTGAGACCGTCCTTTTCATGGTTCCAGCCGATGAGGAGCGTGGCAAAGGCGATAATATGATTATGGAGCGCCTTAAGGCAGCTAAGATTCCAGTCATTTTGGTCATCAATAAGATTGACAAGGTTCACCCTGACCAACTTTTAGAGCAGATTGATGATTTCCGTAGTCAGATGGACTTCAAGGAAATTGTTCCGATTTCTGCTCTTCAAGGCAACAATGTCGAGACCCTGATGGCTATTCTCAAGGATAATCTGGAAGAAGGATTTCAGTATTTCCCTGAAGATCAAATCACAGACCATCCAGAGCGCTTCTTGGTCTCTGAAATGATTCGTGAGAAAATTCTCAAATTGACCGAGCAGGAAGTTCCGCACTCCGTGGCTGTAGTGATTGAATCCATGAAGCGCGACGAAGAAACAGACAAGGTGCATATCCGCGCGACCATCATGGTCGAACGCGACAGTCAAAAAGGCATTATCATCGGTAAGCAAGGTGCTATGCTTAAGAAAATCGGCAAGATGGCACGCCGTGACATCGAACTCATGCTAGGGGACAAGGTTTTCCTTGAGACCTGGGTCAAGGTCAAGAAAAACTGGCGCGATAAGAAGTTGGACTTGGCAGACTTTGGCTATAATAAGAAAGAGTATTAAAAAGGTCCGGTGGACCTTTTTAACCCGAGCCTAGAAATTGGAAAGCGAGGTATGGCCAAGTGGACTGTTTTAGGTCATCGCCTGAAAATAAGAGGGTGAGGTCCAGTGGACCTTTTTAACCCGAGCCCAGAAATGGGGAAGCGAGGTACAGATAGACTCTTAGTCCAAGTTGGGCTTAGTGAGAGGACAGACCAATGACAGCTAACTTATTTATCGAAGAGACAGGGCAAGAACAGAAACAAACGATAATCCTTTTGCACGCTTCGGGTTCCAGCAGTAAGATGTGGCAGCATCACATAGCAGCACTAAAAAATGATTTCCACTGTATCGCCATTGACTTGCCCGGGCATGGCAATAGTCGTGATATCGAATGGACAACTTTCGACGATGTTACGGAAATGATTGCCAGCATTATCAAGGCGAAAGCTCACGGAAAGCCTCATCTTGTCGGGCTATCACTGGGAGCCAGTCTTATTTTGAAACTACTGGAGAAAGAGGCTGACTTAGTTGGTCAGGCGATTGTTGACGGTTCTAGCCATCAACCAATAAAAGGTTATCGTAAGGTCATTGCTGGTGTCTATGTTATGTCACTGCTTAAAAATACAAAGTTACTCGCCAAACTCATGAGCAGCATGATGGCAAAAGATGGTGTTCCTGAAGAAGAATATCGACCCTTTGTTGCAGATTTACAGCAGGCTTCAAAACGCTCCTTTCGCCGTGCTATGTCCCAAGCTAATCTCTTAAGATTAAACTTGAAAGTTACCAATCCTGTCTTTTTCGTTTCAGGCGGAAAGGAGTCGGGTTCGATACATGAATCGCACCAATTGCTGGCAAATAAAAATCCAGCCAGCGAGTGTGCTTATTATCCCGACAAAGGTCATGCTTGGCTGTTTAGTGATGTGACCACCCACATTCAGCTCGTGCAGTATTTTTTACAGGGAGCTGCCTTTCCCAATCAATTGAGGCGGTTCGATGATTAAGAAGATGTAAAATAAGGTTTAAAGCTGGGGAGAGCCTGGCTTTTGCCATAAGGAGGTAAAACGATGACTTATTTGGATATGTTAGCAGAAAGCGTGGAACGCGCACAGGAACGGTTTGAGCGTTTGTTTGAAGGAGTGACAGTTGAAGAGGCCAATCGCTTCCCAGCTGCAGAAGTTTCAGGTCAAATTAAATCCATGACTTGGTTGGCTTGGCATACTGCGCGTGAGATGGACTTACAGATTTCTGACTTGGCAGGCAGGGAACCTATCTGGTTTAGTCAGGGCTGGAAGGAACAGTTTCACTTGGATTTACCTGATGATACTCAGGACTGGCGGCATTCTTTGGAGGAAGCTCAAAAAGTCCAAGTGGATGATCTGAGTATTGCGCTGGGATATCTGGAAGCAGCTGCTAAGCTCACTAAAGATTACCTCAACTCGCTTGATGAAGCCGCTCTTGATGACATTGTGGATGATTCTTGGACACCTGCGGTCACTCGCGGTGCCCGTCTGGTGTCGATCATTGATGATGCTGCCATGCATTCAGGTCAGGTTATCTATGCTAGGCGCTTGCTGGGCTTGACAGATTAAGCTATTAAAAAAGCCAAAATGTATAAAAATTTGATGAAAGAAAGGAAGGGGCAGTTTAGAATCCAAAAGGAAAAGCTGATGAAAAAAGTAAGAGGCATAGAAAAGCAAATTTCTCTGTCTTGTCCTTGTTTCTATTAGTTTTTCTGGCTGTTCCTGATGTTTTAGATATGCCCGAATTACCGGAGGTTGAGACCGTCAGGCACGGTTTGGAAGGTCTGATTGTCGGCAAGAAGATTGTAGCAGTAGATGTACGTGTACCCAAGATGGTTAAGACGGATTTTGACAGCTTCAAGCTGGACTTGATGGGGCAGACGGTTCACTCTATGCGCCGCCGTGGTAAATATCTCATTTTTGATTTAGGCGCTCAGGTGTTAATCTCGCATCTGCGTATGGAAGGCAAGTATCTGCTTTTTCCCGAGCAGGTGCCCGATGATAAGCACTTTCATGCGTTTTTTGAGCTGAGTGATGGCTCAACCTTGGTGTATCAGGATGTCCGCAAGTTTGGAACATTTGAACTGCTGGCAAAATCGGCTGAAAATGCTTATTTTAAACAAAAGAAATTAGGGCCTGAGCCAAACAAAAAGGACTTTAAGCTGGCGCCCTTTGAGCGAGCTGTCTTATCTTCTCATAAATCTATTAAACCTTCGCTTTTAGAACAAAAGCTGGTTGCAGGTTTAGGTAATATCTATGCTGATGAAGTGCTGTGGGCGGCTAGGGTTCATCCAGAACGTCCAGCAAATAGTCTTAAGAAAGCTGAAATCAAGCGAGTCCATGACGAAACCATTCGTATTTTACAGTTAGGAATTGAAAAAGGCGGATCGACCATTCGAACCTATCGTAACGCTTTAGGTGAAGATGGCACCATGCAAGAGTATCTACAAGTTTACGGCCGAACAGGTGAACCCTGTCCGCGTTGTGGAACAGAGATTCAGAAAATCAAAGTAGGAGGACGCGGGACGCATTTTTGTCCGTCCTGTCAAAAGCGATGAGCAAGATCATTGGAATTACAGGCGGTATTGCCTCTGGCAAGTCAACGGTTGTTGAACAGATTCGCCGAGCCGGTTATCAGGTGATTGATGCGGATCAGGTCGTGCATGACCTGCAAAACAAGGGGGGCAAGCTCTATCAGGCTCTTATTTTTGCTTTTGGAACAGACATTGTGGCGGCCGATGGTCAACTGGACAGAGCCAAATTGGCTCAGCTGATTTTTTCAACTAAGGAAAATCAGGAAAAGTCTGCCAAACTGCAAAATCAAATTATCCGTGAAGAATTGGCCCGTAGGCGTGAGGTTTTAGCTGACAAAGAGTCTGTCTTTTTCATGGATATTCCGCTCCTTTATGAGTTGGACTATCAAGACTGGTTTGATGAAATCTGGCTGGTTTATGTTGATGAGGACAAACAGTTAGAGCGATTGATGGCACGCAATCACTACAGTCTTGATGAGGCTGCTAAGCGGATTGCTGCCCAACTTCCTCTGTCGAAAAAGATTGGCTTAGCTGACCGAGTGATTGACAACAATGGCAGTCTGACTGATACCCACACACAAATTCACCATCTTTTGGCTGAATTATAGCTCCATGGGGACCTCGAACATCAGGCCTGAAATTTAAGGTCACGTGGGCTATTTTTATGCTCTAGATATGGTATAATACATATCGAAGTTCTAAGAAAGAAGATGATGACTTATAAATAATCAAGGTGTCAGTACAATTAATTGGCGGCAGAATCTAAGGGTAGCTTGGTTCGGTAATTTTCTTACTGGGGCAAGCTTTTCACTTGTTATGCCTTTTATGTCCCTCTTTGTGGAAGAGTTGGGAGCCAAGCAAGGAATGGTTGAGCTCTATGCAGGCCTTTCAGTTTCACTGTCAGCCCTCGCCTCAGCCTTGGTTGCTCCTATCTGGGGCAGCTTAGCAGATCGCTATGGTCGCAAGCCCATGATGATCCGTGCTAGCTTGGTCATGGCTTTTACTATGGGGGGCTTGGCCTTTGTTCCCAATGTGTTCTGGCTCTTAATGTTTAGGCTTTTAAACGGTATGTTTGCGGGCTATGTTCCTAATTCGACCGCCCTGATTGCCAGTCAAGCTCCCAAGGATAAGTTAGGAACAGCTTTGGGAACTCTGGCAACAGGTGTAACAGCCGGAACTTTAATTGGTCCTTTATTGGGCGGTTATTTCGCAGACTGGCTGGGCATTAGGAACCTTTTTTTGCTGGTCGGTGGTCTGCTCTTAATACTTAATCTATTGACTATTTTTCTTATCAGGGAAAACTTTATACCTGTTAAGAAAGCACATGAACTAGCTACTAAAGAGCTATTTAAACAAATTAAAGACCGTCAGGTGATGCTAGGTCTTTTTGTAACGAGCATGATTATTCAAATATCGGCCCAATCGATCGCTCCTATTTTAACCCTTTACATCCGACACCTAGGGCAGACAGAAAATCTGATGTTTGTGTCGGGACTAATTGTCTCCAGTATGGGCTTCTCCAGCATGCTATCTAGTTCCTTCCTAGGGAAAGTCGGTGATAAAATCGGTAATCACCGTCTGCTTCTTTTGGCTCTCTTTTACAGTTTTTGTATGTATCTGTCCTTCGCCCATGCTAAGACTCCCTTACAGCTGGGTCTGCTCCGTTTTTTATATGGCTTTGGAACAGGTGCTCTGATGCCCAGTGTTAATTCTTTGCTGACTAAAATTACTCCCAAGGAAGGCATCTCTCGGATTTTCAGTTACAATCAGATGTTTACCAATATCGGTCAGGTTATCGGTCCCTTTGTCGGTTCCAGTGTAGCTGCTGGGCTTGGTTATCAGTGGGTCTTTTACGTGACCAGTCTGATTGTCTTTGTCAATTTCTCTTGGAGTTTTATCAACTTTAGACATTATTTGAAAGTTAAGGAAATCTAGTGCGCGTAAAAATCAATTTAAAATGCAGCTCCTGCGGCAGTCAAAATTATCTGACCAGTAAAAATAAGACCAGTCATCCTGATAAAATTCAGGTACCTAAATATTGCCCCAAGGAGCGAAAAGTAACCCTCCATCTTGAATCTTAAGGGTATTTATGATAAACTACTTAGGACAATAGTGGAGGAATGAACATGTATAACATCTTACTGACAGCCTTGCTAGTGATGTCTGTGGTTTTGATTATTGCTATATTTATGCAACCGCAGAAAAATCCAAGCAGCAACGTATTTGATAACAGTGGTTCGGAGGCCTTGTTTGAACGAACCAAAGCACGTGGCTTTGAGGCTTTCATGGAACGCTTTACGGGTATTTTAACTTTCTTGTGGTTGTTGGATGCCCTTGTGCTTGCGATTTTATCAAGTAAGTAATGACGAAAGTGAGCGAGACATGGTCTGGCTCCTTTTTTATAGGAATCCTTCACAAATAGGACCATAAAAAGAAAGAGTAGTAATGGAAGAAAAAATTATTAATTACCTGCGAGAAAGGGGCAAGTCTAGCGTCAATGACTTAGCCGCTGACTTAGATATGTCGGGAGCTGAGAAGTTCCCTAAACTCATAAAAACCATCTCCAAACTGGAAAGTAACAGAAAGCTGCGCTTTAATCAAGATGGTTTTATCTCCTTGCGCAAGGATACGACGAGCAAGCAAAAACATGACATTACCGTTCAAGGTATTTTTCGTGCCAATAAGAATGGTTTTGGCTTTCTGCATGTTAGTGACGAGGAAGAGGACATGTTCATCGGCCGCAATGATGTTGGTCATGCAATCGATGGGGATACCGTCGAGGTTGTCATAAAAAAACCAGCCGATCGTCTTAAAGGTACTGCTGCTGAAGCTCGTGTTGTCGATGTTGTCGAACGCTCCCTCAAAACCGTAGTAGGAACCTTTATCCTTGATGATGAACGTCCCAAATATGCTGGTTATATCAGATCAAAAAACCAAAAGATTACCCAAAAAATCTATATTAAAAAGGAACCACTAGCGCTTGACGGTACAGAGATTGTCAAGGTTGATATTGATAAATATCCTACCCGTCATCACGATTATTTTGTCGCTCATGTCCGCGATATTGTTGGTCATAAGGGAGATGTCGGTATCGATGTGCTTGAGGTCTTGGAGTCTATGGATATCGTCTCTGACTTTCCAGAAGATGTCATGGCTGAAGCTGGAGCTATCCCTGAAGCCCCATCGGAAAGCGATATGGCAGGACGTTTGGATCTGCGTGACGAAATCACCTTTACTATTGATGGTAAGGATGCTAAGGACTTGGATGATGCTGTCCATATCAAAAAGCTGGATAATGGTAATTTTGAGTTGGGGGTGCATATCGCTGATGTCTCCTATTATGTGACAGAAGGATCTGCTCTTGATCGCGAGGCAATTGCCCGAGGAACCTCTGTCTATGTAACGGACCGCGTGGTACCAATGCTTCCTGAGCGCCTGTCTAATGGTATTTGCTCCCTCAACCCCAATCTTGACCGGTTGACTCAGTCGGCTATTATGGAAATAACGCCGCAGGGGCGTGTAGTTGATCATACTATCACCCAGACAGTGATTAAAACAACTTTCCGAATGACTTATAGCGATGTTAATGAGATGTTAGCAGGCAATCAAGAGGTCATAGACCAGTTCAAGCCGATTATGGAATCAGTCAGCCATATGGCTGAGCTACATAAGATTTTAGAAGAAATGCGAGAACGTCGCGGAGCCCTTAATTTTGATACTGCCGAACCTCGTATTTTGGTCAGTGATAAAGGAAGGCCTCTTGATATTGTTGTCCGAGATCGCGGGATTGCAGAGCGTATGATTGAGTCCTTTATGCTGGCCGCTAATGAGTGCGTAGCTGAACATTTTGCCAAGCAGCAGCTGCCATTTATCTACCGGATTCATGAACAACCCAAGGCAGAGAAGTTGCAGAAGTTCATGGATTACGCCTCCCTTTTTGGAGTGCCTATCTACGGCACAGCTAATAGTCTCGGTCAGAAGGCTCTGCAGGAATTTATGGCCAAAATTGAAGGCCAACCAGGTCATGAGGTTATGGCTATGATGTTACTGCGTTCCATGCAGCAGGCCCGCTACTCTGAGCATAATCACGGACACTACGGACTTGCAGCAGAATACTATACCCATTTTACCAGTCCTATCCGTCGTTATCCTGACCTCTTGGTCCACCGTATGGTACGAGAATACGGGAACTTGACACAGGAAAAGAAAGAGCATTTTGAAGAAGTTATCCCAGACTTAGCGGCATCATCGTCTGCCTTGGAGCGTCGGGCTATTGAGGCTGAACGAACGGTTGAAGCTATGAAGAAGGCTGAATATATGGAAGAACATGTCGGCGAAGAATTCGACGCTCTCGTTGCCAGCGTGGTTAAGTTTGGGCTCTTTGTTGAGCTGCCTAACACTATTGAAGGGTTGGTACATATAACGACGCTGCCAGAGTTCTATAATTACCACGAACGCACCATGACCCTGCAAGGGGAACGTACTGGTAAGGTCTTTCGCGTTGGTCAGCCTATCCGTGTACGCTTGATCAGAGCCGATAAAGAGACAGGCGATATTGATTTTGAATATTTAGCCAGTGACTTTGATATTATTGAAAAAGTGGATCATGAGGCACGTAAGGCTCGTGAGGGGAAAAACCGTGAATTCCGCCGCAAACGTCGCGATGATAGTGGGAAGCGACGGCGCCGAGAAGGTGATAATAATCACCGAAGCGATGGTAAAACAGAGTCTCGAAAAGATAAGGGTTCCTATGATAACCGCCGTAAGTCCTCTAAAAAGCCAGATAAGCGAAAAAATCAGAACCGTCCTCATAACGATAATAAAGGGCGTGAGCGCGGTCGCCGCAAAAAAAGAAGATGATCGATAATGCTCTTTAGGAAGAGTTGCGTTCTCAAAAAGATATCTAGGAGGTTTGTGATTGCATGGTTAAAGATAACAATAAGCCCTTGGCTCAAAATAAAAAAGCCCGGCATGATTATACCATCGTTGATACCGTCGAAGCTGGTGTAGTTCTGACTGGAACCGAAATCAAATCTGTCCGAGCTTCTCGCATCCAGCTCAAGGACGGCTATGCTCAGATAAAAGATGGTCAGGCTTGGTTAGTCAATGTCCACATTGCTCCCTTTGAACAAGGCAATATCTGGAATCAGGATCCTGAGCGCACTCGTAAGCTCCTCCTTAAAAAACGTGAGATTAGCCGCTTGGCAAATGAGCTTAAAGGAACTGGTATGACGCTGATTCCTCTCAAGGTCTATATCAAGCGGGGTTTTGCTAAGGTACTCATCGGTCTAGCCAAAGGGAAGCACGATTACGATAAACGTGAGTCCATTAAACGTCGGGACCAAGAACGGGATGTCAAACGCCAGATGAAAAATTTTAATAGCCGGTAGAAAAATTATTAACTTAGAGGTGTTAATTTGGTAGATAAATTTTTTTCGGAGCTATATGAGATATGTGTAAGAAAGCTGATTGATAACGATTGGCTTGATAGAGCTGTTATATTTTTAGTCATATTATGTTTTAGATTTAATCCTAAATTACTGGAAAGCTTCCAATTAAAACCATTATTCTCTGGAAATTACTACCTTACTCCGATTGGTAACTTAATAGAATTTATAAATAAGTATTATATTAATTTAGCTTTCTATTTAGTACTACCTTATATAGCATCTCTAAGTGTTTATAGCGTATTAGTATGTGTTTATGGATTGCTAGAGAAGATCTCATTAAAAAGAAATAGATCATTAAGATTAAATGATTATCTCGATTTTATGTTTGATTCGAAGTTACTTAGAAGGCTTACTATTGGGAGTTTGCGGTTATTATTTTATTCTGTGAAATATTTATGGGCAAAATGGTTTCCATTATTTTTATGTGTAATGCTGCTTTACTATGGTAATGATTTTTGGACGAATATAACAGCTAGCCATATTAATTCTGTTGATCCTACGTTTGCTGGTAATTCTTTTTGGATTTTTGTTTATAGATCATTGTGGTATAGTGATAAACTAACTTTTAATGTAGTTTTCGATATTGAATTACTTTCGCATACGATGTATTTAGGATATAGACTTTTTAATTTACCACCTTGGTTTTCAGAAATATTTTCAGGAAGTATAAAATACATTGAAAGGAAAATTTCCTCAGAAGAAATTAAGAAATAACTTTTGTATTTTAAGACAGTATAAATAATAAACCTCCTATTCACATTAGAACAGGAGGTTTATTATTTTTATAACAAGACATTTTGCAATATTATACCTAAGTTATCGCATTTCCTGATGAATGAGGTTCAGCAAGATTTCGACAAAGATAGAAGAAATAGATTGGGGGTCAATGATAGATTGCCTGTTAATGGAGCTGCCGGGCAAGACAATAGTATGTCTGAAATACTTATCAATCTGAGAACCTTTATTGATGGTAACAAGGTAAGAGTTTTGAGGCATGTTATGCTGCAATGCAGCTAGAGAAGCCCTGTAGTTGCCCATATCTCCTGACAGTGAGAACATGATCAGGGTATCCTCTTCGCGTATAATATTGGTCAGATGGGCTCCGCTGTTTAAATCACCAGCAAAATAACTGGGGATCCTCAAATCTTGAAGCCCCATGTGTAAAAATCTAGCGGGCAGGGATGAGTAGTAGATACCGAAAATATGAACCCTTTGACCGTTTAAAATGGCCTGAATAAGCTGGGTAATATTATTCCGATCAACATTTTTAAATTGTCTAGCCAAACTAATATAATTATCGGTCATATCATCCAGAGGATCAAGGGATTCCTTGCGGTGATGGTGGTGGAGATAATCTATGGCATCATAACGAAAGTCTTTGAATCCTCTGTAGCCCAGTGTTTGGCAAAATCGTTGTACCGCTGCAGTAGAAGTATGTGAAAGATCAGCAATTTTAGTAATGGTATACGTTTCCAGAGTATCAATATGATTCATAATATAGTGATAAACCTTTTGTTCAGTCTTGGAAAAATCTGAGCTATGCTGTTCGATTTGTTCTAAAAAATTCATGTTAATAAAGACTCCTGTAGTTTTCATTTTACTGAGTTTCAAAGCAATTGTCAAAAGTCTTGACTTTTATTCAAACAAGATTGACAACGCTTTCAAAAAAGGATAAAATCAACTTGTTAAAAATAATTTCATCCTGTGATAAAATTATCAAAAGTTAGAGGGAGGCTCTTATGGACTATCAACAGTTAGCAGACAACATTGTAAAAAATGTTGGAGATGTAGATAATATAACCGTCTTATCTCATTGTATGACGCGATTGCGTTTTAATTTAAAGGACGTCTCTAAGGTCAATAAGGGAGCCTTAGAGCAATTAGAAGGGGTTATCGGTACGGTTTACGCTGGTGGTCAGTATATGGTGATTTTAGGGCAGCACCTAGTTCCAGTCTACGATGCTATCATGAGGACCTATGATATTAAATCTGGCGGTGTCGTTGATGAGAATTTGGATGGGGATTTAGGAAATAAAGAAGGCTGGACTTGGAAGAATGCACCAAATAAGATTATCGGCTTTATATCCAGTTCTGTCACCCCGATGATTCCTGCCTTAATCGCAGGTGGTATGTTGAAAGTTGCCTTAATTTTGATAACGACCTTTATCAGTAAAGACTTTGAAACCTCTTCAACGTATTTGCTGCTGTCAGCCATCGGGGATGCTCCCTTTTACTTTATGCCTATTTTTGTAGCCTACGGTGCAGCTACAAAACTGGGTGGGACACCTATTTATGCTATGGTGTCGGCGGCAGCTTTATTACATACGAATTTTACGACTTTGGTGACAGCAGGAAAGCCAATTGATCTCTTTGGAATCGATGTTCGCTTGCTGTCATATGGCACATCCATGCTGCCGGCCCTGCTGATTGCAATTGTTGCCTATTACGCTGAAAAATATTTAAATAAGATTATCCCTAATATTTTTAAAGCTATCTTTGTTGGTATGGGGACAATTTTCATAGCAGGTAGTCTCGGCTATCTTGTCCTAGGGCCTCTTGGCAACATTGTCGGACAAGGTATTGCAGCAGTCTTCATGTTTCTAGACAGTACCGTAGGTCCTCTAGCTGTAGGACTTCTTGCAGCAGTTTTACCTTGGATGGTTATGGCAGGGATGCATACAGCCATCACACCGTTCATGCCCCAATTGCTTTCTAATCCGGGCTACGATGCTATGCTTCGCCCAGCCTTCCTTATGCATAATATGGCGGAAGGCGGTGCTGTCCTTGGTGTTATCGGACGAACTAAAGACAAGGTAAAACGTAGTGAGTTTATTTCAATAGCAATTGGCTGTATTGTCGCCGGTGTGACAGAACCAGCTATTTACGGTGTGAACCTCAAATATAAAAGGCCCATGTACGGCGTTATGGCTGGTGGTTTTGCCGGTGGTTTTGTTGCCAGTCTTTTAGGGGCTCGCGCTTTTGAAATGGGCTACTCCAATGTCCTAGCTTTGCCAATCTTTGCCAATACTGCTATGGCAGCCTTTGTCGGAATTATAACAGCCATTGCTGTTGCCGCTCTTGTGACCTTCTTTATGGGAGTTGACGTTGATGAAAAAAGCAGCAGTCAGACTATTACAGAACCTGTACAAAAAGTGATCCCAGACGATGCTGTAGTAGCAATAGCCGATGCCGAATTGCTCCCTCTTGAAAAGGTTAACGATGAAGTCTTTGCGCAAAAAATGATGGGGGACGGTCTTGCCTTTCAACTTGAGAGTGACTTTATCACTTCTCCAGTCAATGGTGAACTAACTACAGTATTTCCAACCGGACATGCCTTCGGGGTAAGACGACCCGATGGTGTAGAAATTTTAGTCCACATTGGTATCAATACGGTTGAATTAAAAGGGCAGGGCTTCGATGTTTTAACCCAAGCTGGAGAAACCGTCCGTGCTGGCCAGCCAGTGGTTAAAATTGACCGTGAAGCGATTGCTCAAGAGGGTTATGATACAACAACGATGTTGGTTATCGCTAATGCAAATGGTAAGGATATCACCCTCAAAACCCAAGGTAAGGTTAAACAAGGAGAACGGTTGAATTGAACCCGGGCCTAATTTCCTCGGGAAAAAGAAGGAGCTTCTTGTGTGTCAAGCACACAGCGTCGCTCCCCTATTTTCCTATCGGAAATTTTCGCCAAGCGAATCGGCCCTTAGCGACACGACGTTTGGTTAGTCGATTTTACTAACCAAACGAAGTTAGTGGAAGAGGTAGCCAATTCACTCTAGTGATTGGCGTTTGGTATCAAGTGCGGAGCACTTAGATAACAAGCCTCTGCCGTATCTTAGTAATTGAACCCGGGCTGCGGCTTGTGCAAAAAAGATAGTTTCTTCCTAGACGCCAGCGTCTTCGTCGAACCTCCTATTTTTGCTTGATCCGCGGACGCCCTTAGTATCTCAATATAAGGAGGAGACTATGTCTTATCAATTACCTCAAGGTTTCTTATGGGGAGGTGCAACCGCTGATTTTCAGTATGAAGGCGGCTTTGGAGAAGGAGGACGAGGGCTTCTTTCTCATGATTTTGAAACGGATGGTTCTTTGGAGTCACCCCGTCACCATACCATGAGTATGCCTGATGGTTCTATTATTACACCACGTTCATCTTTCTTTTACGCAGATCCTATTCCTCAGGAAGCAGAACCTATTTTTCTAGATGATGAATATTATCCGAGTCACAAGGCTGTTGATTTCTACCATCATTATAAAGAAGATATTAAATTGATGGCAGGAATGGGCTTTAATGTTTTTCGTTTTTCAATTTGTTGGAGCCGTATTTATCCGACGGGAGAAGAAGCAGAGCCAAATGAAGAAGGGCTTGCCTTTTATAATGATGTTATTAATGAGATGGCAAAATATGGTATGGAACCCCTGATTACAATCTGTCATGATGAAATGCCGATGAACCTAGCACTGAAATACGATGGCTGGTCCTCTCGCTATGTTATTGATGCCTATCTTAAATATTGTCAAACTTTATTTGAGCATTATGGCGACCGCTGTCGCTATTGGCTGACTTTTAATGAAATTAATGCAGTCCGAGGTTTTGGTCCTTGCGGTACCAGAAACTCAACTGGACAGGATCGCTATCAAGCGGCTCACCACATGTTTGTGGCCAGTGCTAAAGCTGTTAGATTGGGTCACGATTTGATGCCAGACAGTCAATTTGGCGCCATGTATGCCATGAGTGAACTTTATCCTGCCACTTGTAAACCTGAAGATGTCTTTCACCGTCTGCAAGAACGCCGTGAAAATTGGTATTTTATCGATATTATGGGGCGTGGATACTATCCTAAATATAGCAAATCCCTTTGGGAGCGTCATGGAGTTGATGAGATCCAAATTGAAGACGGTGATGAGGCGATTTTGCGTGACGGTCAGTTGGATTTTATCTCTTTTAGTTATTATCGTTCGAACACGACTCAGGCAGGTGATGATTGGTTCAATGTAGGCGGATCTAGCAATCCCTATCTTAAGGAAACACCTTGGGGCTGGGCTGTTGATCCTCTTGGCCTTCGGCATGTCATGAATGAGATTTTTGATCGTATTCAAAAACCGCTCTTTATTGTAGAAAATGGTATGGGAGCTATCGATCAGGCTGATGAAGACGGCTATGTCGAAGATGACTACCGTATCGACTATCTGCGCGATCATCTGCAAAATATGGCTGATGCCATTAATATTGACGGTGTCGACTGCCTTGGCTATACGATGTGGGCACCGATCGACCTCGTTTCCTTATCCACTGGTGAAATGAAGAAACGTTACGGCTTTATCTATGTGGATATGGATGACAAGGGTCGTGGTAGCCTCAAACGCACCCCTAAAAAGTCTTACCAATGGATAAAAGCAATCATTGCCTCTAATGGTGCCAAGTTAGCTGAAATCTAAGTACCAGTCGGCTTACTATATGCTTTCTCTTTGAGAGTTGCTCACAGTGAGGAAATCATTTCAAGTAAGAAACTTTGTGCACGCAGCGGGAGGACAAAAATGGCCATAAAGCATAAAAAATCTTCAAGATGGATCGCTTTCTTCCTCAGCCTAGTAATTGTTTTAGGTATGCTGGTTCTAATTTTGCACCCCAAAAGTGCAAGTGAAGAACCCCAAATTTATGGTGTGACCGTTGATGATACTTGGGAAGGTGAGGTTTCTACCAAAGAGATTGTCAAGGCTCTGGAAGCTATGCCTGTGCGGCCGACCGTCCGAATTGTGATGTCCAAAGAAAAAGATCCCAAGGATTATGTTCCCCTCTTCAAAAAGATCGCGCCAGTAGCTGATATCATGGCTCAGCCTGTTGACTCCTATGATATGAAGGCTTATCCTGATGTTGCTTCTTACCGCCAGCGCTTTCAAGAATCTCTGGACTATCTCGCCGACTACACAACGATTTGGGAAGTGGGCAATGAAGTTAATGGAACGGACTGGATTAAACAGCGCCCAAAGCTCATTATGAACAAGGTCGAGGCTGCGTACGAAGTCGTTAAAGAAGCCGACCAGCAAATAGCAGTGACTTTCTATTATGAAAATCCTAAAGACCGTGATATGATGGCTTGGATCGATCATCATGTCCCTCAAAAATTAAAACAAGGACTGGACTTTAGTTTTATTTCTTATTATGAAGATGATAACAAGGGCTATCGGCCAGACTGGAAGTCTGTCTTTCAGGAGTTTCAAGACAAATTTCCACAATCTAAAGTAGGTATGGGAGAATGCGGCAATACAGCCGATTCAGCTACAACAGCCAGCAAAACAGCTATGATGCGGCATTATTACCGCCAGCCAGCTTATACTGAGCACTATGTCGGAGGCTATTTTTGGTGGAACTGGGTTCAGGACTGTGTTCCTTATGAGAACAACCGAGTTTCTCAAGAACTTAATCGTATTTTAAAGCAACAAAAAGGATCATAGAGCAGTTTTTGCGAATCTCAAGGAATAAGGCAGTCTTTGATTTTGTTGGAGTGACGGTGGCTAAGAGTTAAATAAAGAGTCAAAATTAAATAATCATTGCCAAGAGAGGGCCTGCCCCTCCACGGTAGAATGATGGTAGCTCATAAAATTTTTTCAGCTAAAATGGTTTATCAAGTCTATTTTACTGGAAATTTTATGAGTTTTTTTATTGCACTTATATGGTAAATTCTAGACAGAAAAATCCCCCATAGCTGGAAATTTTAGTATCCAGTCCTGGGGGATTATTTACCCTAGTTTTAAACTTTTATTTGCTATTAAACTTTTGTAAATCGATGACTTCAATCTTATACCCGTCAGGGTCAGTAATGAAGTAGTACATCTTAGGTTTATTTGGGAGTCCCTTGATGTCGGTGATGGTATAGCCAGCCTTCTCATGAGCTTGATGAGTAGCATCTAAATCCTCGACACCAACAGCAATATGACCGTAGCCATCACCAAGGTCATAGTCACCATGACCGTAGTTGTAGGTGAGCTCTAACTCATAGTCTGGATCATCATCCAAAGCCATATAAACAAGCGTAAATTCATACTCAGGGAAATCATTGCGACGGACTTCCCTAAATCCTAGAGCTTCTTGATAAAAAGCAAGCGAGGTCTCCAAATCTTTGACGCGAACGCAGGTATGCATAAATTTCATAAGTCATAACACCAAGAACAAATCAAACTTACAGCAGCTGGTAAGTTTGTAGCTGTCCATTTATTTCCTTTCTGTAATAATTAATTATAAATACTAGTCCAGCCAAGTAATGACCTCTTGACGAGGCTTACGTGAACGCGGATGCTTGGGATCTTTGAGGCGGTAGCCAAAGGAAACCATGCTGGCAATCCCTTCTTTGCTAGGATCAATAATGTCTTCTTGCGCTAGAATAGTATTGACGTCATCGTAGTTAAATCCCTCGATGGGACAGGAATCAATTCCCATTAGTGATGCAGCAGTCATCATATTTCCCAAGGCAATATAGGTTTGTTTGGCTGTCCAATCAAAGAGAGCACGCGGATTGTCAGCTATCTTCATATCTTGCTCTTGGAAAGAGCGGTAGCGTTCCAACCTTGACTCCAAGTCTGTTTTTTCAGTAAATCCACGGCGGATAAGACTTTGCTTCATGATTTGACTATCATAGCGAGCATTTTTTTCAGCTAGGAGCAAAACAAAATGACTGGCGGTATCAAGCTGGGGAGCTGCTCCCCAAGCGACTTCCTTGAGTTTAGGAGCTAGATCAGCAATGTGGGTTCTATCTAAGACAACAAAACGCCATCCTTCCAAGCCAACAGAAGAAGGACTAAGCCAAGCTGTATCAAGAATAGTTTCCATATCTTCATGGGAAATTTCGTCTTCATTATAGATGCGAACAGCGACACGGTGATCAAAGGCCTGACGAATTTGCTCCTTGATATTTTCTTTTGTCATATTGACCTCCATCTTTATAAAGATATTCAGCCTGTCAACGGCAAACTAAAGTAGAAAACCGGCGGATAAACGTCACAGCAGCTGACACTGAGAACTGCAAAGAAATCAAATCTTGGCATTCGGTTGAAAATTCTGATTTCCAAAACACTTATTATTCCAGAAACAATCCTATTTTGTTAAAAACAAAAGCTCAAACAGGTAGCTCTTCTGTCCTGATGCGTTTCAGCCGAGTTCAATTTAGCATCTTCATCATATCATTTTCTTAAAATCTGCGCTAATATTTAAGAATAATATGGTAAGATAAAAATAGTAAGTCTTGCTTTTTCTGGTAATACTGGCAGTAGACACAGGAAATAAAATCATTTGGATTCTCAGCTAGAGTAGTTGCTGTCCCAATGTCGTTACTTACCAGTACAAGATAGATTCGAGATCGTAAGGAAAAGACCTGTGCTTCTTAAACAACAGGTTAGATTAGTGAAAGAGAGGATCATATGCAAAATCAGCGGAAAGAATTTGGTTACTTATCCAGTTCCATTTTAATTTCTGTTTTTCGAGGCCTACTAGTCGGCCTTTTTTCCGGCTTTATGGTCAGCGCTTTTCGGTATCTTATTGGCCTTTTGTTTGGTCAGTTTCAAAGGGCTTATCGTTTGTCGCATCAGCTGCCTTGGATTTTAATAGTTATACTGTCTATTTATCTCATCTATAGCTATATAATTGGCCGCCTTATAGTCACTGAACCAGATATTAAAGGGTCGGGAATTCCGCAAGTTGAAGCCGAGCTTAAAGGCTTGATGAGTCAACAATGGTGGTCAGTTCTTTGGAAGAAGTTTTTGGCAGGAGTACTGGGGATTTCCAGCGGTTTAATGCTGGGGCGCGAAGGCCCAAGCATTCAGGTGGGAGCTGTCAGCGGTAAGGGGATTGCTCGCTACCTTAACCTTAGTAAGCTGGAGGAACGTACCCTGATCGCTAGCGGTGCCGCAGCGGGAGTCTCAGCTGCTTTTAATGCGCCGATTGCGGGACTCCTATTCGTAGTGGAAGAAGTTTACCACCACTTTTCTAGTCGGGTGTGGATCACCGCTCTTTCAGCCAGTCTAACAGCCAATTTAATCTCCCTGCGAGTCTTTGGTCAAACACCGGTGCTGGCCATGCCTAGTCAACTTCCTTTACCCCGTTTATCCTCTTATGGACTCTTTATCCTGTTAGGATTCTTCCTAGGATTTCTGGCCTATCATTATGAAAAGGTCATTTTGAAAATGGCTGACTACTATGCTGCTTTAGGAAAATGGTTGCACCTCAAGTCCCACTATTACAGCCTTGTCGCCTTCGTTCTGATTCTGCCTCTGGGGTATTTTGCCCCTTGGCTGCTAGGCGGGGGAAATGCCTTGGTTCGTTCCCTTTCAACCATGCAGGCACCAATTCTTATCTTTCTTGTCCTCTTTGTTCTGCGCTTTTTCTACAGCATGATGAGTTATGGCTCTGGCTTGCCGGGCGGAATCTTTTTGCCCATTTTAACCCTGGGAGCCTGTCTAGGAGCCTTCTTTGGCCGTATTTTTCTTGAATTGGACTGGATCACTCCCAGTGAATTCCCTCTTATTATCATTCTAGGAATGAGTGCCTATTTTGGTGCTATATCCAAGGCTCCTTTGACAGCCATGATTTTGGTCTGTGAGATGGTTGGAGATTTGCGCCATCTGATGGCTTTGGGGACAGTGACCTTAGTAGCCTATATTGTTATGGATATGCTGGGTGGGGCTCCGGTCTATGAAGCCATGCTGGAAAAACTTTTTGAAGGGAAGCAGCCTGACGCTGACGATAGTCCTCTGACATGGATAGAGCTGCCGGTTTCGTCGAAGATAGCCGGCAAAGCGGTTTATCAACTGGAGCTGCCTAAGGATGTTCTGATCACCAGTCAGCGTGAAAATGGTAAGAGCCATATTGTTTCGGGCAGTACCAAACTTATTTTGGGAAACGCGATTAACATTGTTCTACCTGAAGACAAGATTGATCAAATCAGGCACCTCTTGCTGGACTAGAAAAAAATTACAGAGGTGGTGTTCTAAGCAAGCCTTGAGGGGAATTAAAAAAAGTGGGACAGGCGTAGTAATAGCTTCTCTATCACTGTGCCTGTCCCAAACTCTTTATAAATCAAAATATTGCAGTTTTTTAGGTGTTTGAGTAAAGGGTTGGAAGCCATCCTTGCCCACACTGCCGCAATCTTCAATACGGACACCGACTCGACCTGGGATGTAAATACCTGGTTCAACCGAGAAGCACATGCCTTCTTGGAGAACTAAGTCGCTTCCTGCCATAATAGATGGGTATTCGTGCACCTCTATTCCAAGGCCATGTCCGAGACGATGGTTAAAATAATCACCGTAACCGGCTTTTTCAATCACCCTGCGAGCAGCAGCGTCTACTTCGCCAGCGGTGACGCCTGGCTTGATCACCTCTTGAGCAGTCAGTTGAGCTTCTAGACAGATCTTATAAATATCTTCCTTGAATTGATCGGGGCGGCCGATAGCCACCGTCCGCGAGATATCGGAGGTATATCCTTCACAAACGACTCCTAAGTCAAAGAGTAGGAGCGCATCATTTTGAATACGGTTAGTACCAGAGATACCATGAGGGTTGGCGGCATTATTTCCGGTTAGGACAAGAGTATCAAAACTCATCTGACGGATGCCCTTTTTTTTGAGTTCATACTCGATTTGGGCTACCAAATCCATCTCGGTTCGACCAGCACGAATATTATCAAATCCAACCTTGACAGCATAGTCAGCGTAGACACCAGCCACCAGAAGTTTATTGAGCTCTTCTGGTGATTTGATCAGACGCATTTCCTGAATCAAGGGTGTGATATTGTCAAAACGTCCTAGAAAGACTGATTGTAGACCATTGAATTTAGTGACGTTAAGGTGATCAAATTCAATATAAATGATATTCGAATCAATTCTAGGCAGGCTGAGACGGATTTTCTGCCAAGGATTTTCAGCATCGTTATAACCTATTACCTCAAACTTAACAGTTTGACGAGCCCTAGCTACTTCTAATTCTGGTAGGAATAAAATAGGCTCCTGATCGCTGTAAATGAAGAGAAATAGCTGGCGTTCATGGGGATCACACTCAAACCCAGTGAGATACTTGACTGTAACAGGATCGGAAATAATAGCCAATCGGGACTGGTTCTGAACCAGATAGTTACGGATGTGAGTCAATTTTGACATGGCAAAACCTCTTTTCATGATAATAACTGTCTTTATTCTTTCAAAAAATCTACTAAAATGCAAGCCTTTCAAAAATTTTATCACAGGTGACAATTTCTCTGACGCTGAGTCAAAATTTTGTGTTAGAATAGAACTATATTGAAGCGTTTTCAAAAAATGAAAATGTTACACTACTTTTCGAAAACAAAGAGGGAAAAGTAGTCGGATATGGCCCAAAAGCCCAGAATTTAGATGGGGGTCGCCTTGTTTGTAAGCAAATGATGTTGACCTCCTAAAATTCCAGTCGCTTTTGACGCCCTTAGGGACACGACGTTTGGTTAGTCGATTTTACTAACCAAACGAAGTTAGTGGGAGAGGTAGCCAATTCACTCTAGTGATTGGCGTTTGGTATCAAGTGCGAAGCGCTTAGATAACAAGCCTCTGCCGTATCTTGAGAATTGCGACCCTTCGAACCTACGGTCGATCGTACCGAAGGTTCGAAGTTAGTAATTGGCATAGCAAACTACCATGGTAGTTTGTGTAGTAGAGCAAGACCTAAGGTCTTAGCGATACTTTGTCAATTGAACCCGGGTCTAATTTCCTCGGGAAAAAGAAGGGACTCCTTGTGTGTCAAGCACACGGCGTCGCTCCCCTATTTTCCTGTCGGAAATTTTCGCCAAGCGAACCGACCCTTAGTATCTTAATAATTGAACACGGGCTGTAGACTTGGCTAAAAAGATAGCTTCTCCTAGAGTCTTTTGGACTCTGCGTCAAATCTTCTATTTTAGCTGTGTCCACGGGCGCCCTTAGTATCTTGTAAATTGAACTCGCCTACACTCCTGTGGAATTAGATAAATGTCGCTCGATTCTTAATGAATCGTCACTCCATTTCCTAAATTCCTTTGGAGTGCTTAACGGCTTAGTATCTTGTAAATTGAACTCGCCTACGACTCTGTGAAATTAGACTCGCTTTCCTAGAATCTTCAGCGATTCTTCGTCAGGCTCCCTAAATTTCTTTGAGTCGCTTAACGGCTTAGTATCTTGGTAATTGAACTCGCCTACGACTCTGTAAAATTAGACTCGCTTTCCTAGAATCTTCAGCGATTCTTCGTCAGGCTCTCTAAATTTCTTTGAGTCGCTTAACGGCTTAGTATCTTGGTAATTGAACTCGCCTACGACTCTGTGAAATTAGACTCGCTTTCCTAGAATCTTCAGCGATTCTTCGTCAGGCTCCCTAAATTTCTTTGAGTCGCTTAACGGCTTAGTATCTT